>JAIRKS010000177.1 GCA_031259905.1 Odoribacteraceae bacterium | reverse complement strand
CACGCGTGCGACAAGGTTTCCGACTAGTCGGAAATCGTCTCGCGCATGCGCGACAAGGTTTCCGACTAGTCGGAAATCGTCTCGCGCATGCGCGACAAGGTTTCCGACTAGTCGGAAATCGTCTCGCGCGCGTGCGACAAGGTTTCCGACTAGTCGGAAATCGTCTCGCGCGCGTGCGACAAGGTTTCCGACTAGTCGGAAATCGTCTCGCACGCGTGCGACACCCCGGCGGAGTAGTCGGAAATCGTCTCGCGCATGCGCGACACGTCGGCGGAGCAGTCGGAAAGCTTCCCGTAACCCTACGGGACGGTGGCGGAGTAGTCGGAAATCGTCTCGAGCGAGCGCGACAGGTTTTCCACCCGGCGAGGGCTTCCCGGCGCGATGGTTCCGCGGCGAGCGGTGAACGTTTGTAAATAAAACAAACATGGTTATATTCGCGGGAACGGGGAACGTGAAGGGCTGGAAAGGTCAGCAATCTAAAGAGAATAGGGTGAATAAAGATCTACACGTTTACAAGCGATTATACGAGCAGCACGCGCGCGAGTTGTTCTCGTACGGCATGGCGTTCGGGGTGGACAAGGAGGAGCTGGAGGATGCCATCCACGACGTGTTCCTCCACTTGATCGAGCGGGAGCGCGGGGCGAGGGAGGGCGACGACGGCAAGTTTTACCTGCTGGCGTGCCTGAAGAATCGCCTGCTGTCGATGAAAAGGAAGAAGAGGCACGACGGGACGCTCGACGAGGTGGACGAGGCCGGGTTCGCCGTCCGCGTGGACGGCTTCGAGGTGATCGCCGACGAGGAGGAGCGGCGAGCCGTCGCGCGGCTGGTGGAGGAGATGTTGCTGGAGCTCACCGACCGGCAGCGCGAGGCGATTTACCTGCGGTACACGTGCGAGCTCGGTTTCGAGGAGATCGCCGCGCTGCTCGACATCCGCCCGAAGTCGGCGCGGAAGCTCGTCTACCGCGCGGTAGACCTGCTGCGCGGTCGCCACCTCCCGCTCGCGCTGCTCTACATTCTTTCCCATCTCACGGCGCGGGGTATGGAGCGCGTCCCGCCCCCTTCCTGGTAGCTTTTCTCGCGTCGGCGGGGGGCGCGCGCCGGTTTTTCCCGCGAGCGCGGGGTCATTTTCTCCCCTCGCGCGTTTTTAATAGAAATGAAAGCGATGACTCACGTTAAGATCACGGGTACTGCATGGAAATGGTTACGCGACCATTCGTTCACGCGGCGCTGCCTGTCGGGCGACGCGTCGTGGGAGGAGTTCGCGCGGGCGAACGAGGGCGAGCGGGAGGCAATCGAAACGGCGCGGCTCGTCGCCCGGCAGGCACGGCTGAACGATTACCGGCCCGCGCGCGGCGACCTGGAGCGGTTGTGGGCGCGCGTCGAGGAGAGCGTGCGCGCGCGGCGCCGTTCGCGGAGAGTTTTTGCCGTTAGCGCGGCGGTGATGTTCCTCTCGTGCTGCGCTGCCGGGGTGGCGCTGTTGCGCGGGACGCTCGCGGACGCGGGGGACGATTACCTGCTCGTCGGCAGCGCGGTGGAGGAGGCGCGGGAGATCGTGCTGTTGACGGGCAACGCGGGGGTGATCGAGGTGGATAATGACGCGCTGATCACGTGCGACGCGGGGGGCGTCACGACGTCGCGGCGGGATGGGGTGGAGCCGCGAAGGGTGACCGTCCCGCGGGCGTGCCCGGGCAACCGGCTGGTCGTCCCCCTTGGCCGTCGCGCTGTCGTCGTGCTGTCCGACGGTACGCGCGCGTGGGTTGGCCCCGGCAGCACGTTGCACTTCCCCCTCGACTTCGGCACGGGCGAGCGCGCGGTGCGGGCGGAGGGAGAGGTCTACGTCGAGGTGGCAAGGGACGTCGCGCGACCGTTCCGCGTCGAGACGCCTCGCCTGGCGGTAGACGCGACGGGTACGCGATTCGCCGTCGTCGCCCGCGCGGGAGAGGAGGAGCACTTCGTCGTGCTGGTGGAGGGGAGCGTGCGCGTGTCGACGGGCGAGGAGAGTGTGGCGCTTTTGCCGGGCCAGCGGCTCGTCGTGCACGGGGAGCGGCGCGTGGTCGAGGAGGTGGACGCGCGCGAGTACATCTCGTGGAAAGACGGCTTCTTGCTGTTCAAGGGCGAGACGATGCAGGAGGTACTGCAACGCCTGGGCCGCTATTACAACGTGTCTATCGCCTGCTCGCGGAAGGTCGCGGGGAAAAGAATAGCCGGGAAGCTCGTGTTGTTCGAGGAGATCGAGCGGGTGATGGAGACGTTCTCGCTGCTTTACGACGTGGATTGCTCGGTCAAGTCCGGTACTGTTGTTATCGATGAACGCTAAACGCGATGCCTATGGAAAAGTGAACCCCACGCGAGAGTGTCCCGGTCAACGGGATCCCCGGAAATAAAAAGTTTATTATCACGAACAACCTGAATATACATGAAAACAATGAAACGTATTCTTTATCCTTGCCGCGAGGCGATGACGGCGCTCGCCGGACCGCGCTCGCTGTTTTATCTCGCGTTTATCCTCTTGATCGCCCCGGTCTCCGGCGCGCGCGCTCACGGGGAACCGCAACATTCGCTGGACTTGAAGAAGTGCACGCTCCTGGAGTGCTTCAAGGCCATCGAGGAAAAGACGGGGTATATATTTATTTATCCCGGGGACGTCGAGGCGGAGCTGGAAAAGGAGGTCTCGATAGATGTCTCTTTTCACTCGATCGAGGAGATCCTCGCCCCGCTGTTTGAACACGCCGGCCTTTCCTGGCGGATCAACGGGACGCAAGTGATCGTGAAGAAAAAGCCGTCGGAAAGCACCACGCGGCAGGATCAGGGGCCGGAGTTGCGCGGACGCGTGACCGACGGGAAGACGGGCGAGGCCGTCATCGGGGCGTACGTCATCCTGAAAGGGACGAGCACCGGCGCCGCGACCGACGCGAACGGGAATTATTCCTTCGCGTACCCGGGGGGACGACACACGGTGGTCGTCACGTGCATGGGATACAAGCCCGCGGAGGCGATCGTGACCGGCCCGCGGGTGCTCGACTTCCAGTTGGAGGAGAAGGCGATCGAGCTGGAGGAGACGATGGTCGTGGCGTACGGCGCGCAACGGAAAGTGAGCGTGATCGGCGCGATCACGTCCATCGACGTGGATCAACTGAAAGTGCCCGCCGGGCAGATCAGTAATAGCCTGGCCGGAAGACTGGCCGGGATCATCGCCGTGCAACGAAGCGGGGAGCCGGGACAGAGTTCTAACTTCTGGGTGAGGGGAATCAGTACCTTCGGGGAGAACAAAAACCCGCTGATCCTCGTCGACGGCGTCGAACGCGCCCTGGATCTCCTGGACCCGGAGGACATCGAGTCCTTCTCCATCCTCAAGGATGCCACCGCGACGGCCGTCTACGGGGTGCGGGGAGCCAACGGCGTGATAATTATCAACACGAGACGGGGGAAGGAGGGGAAACCGGATATTAACGTGAAGGTCCAGCAGGGATTCCTCGCCCCGAAGAGGCTCCCGCGCATGGCCGGCTCCGCCACGTGGGCCGAGGTGTATAACACCGCGAGGGAATCCCACGGGTATACTCCCGTCTACACGGACGAGGAGATCGACAAGTACCGCGATCAGTCCGACCCCTACCTTTACCCCTCCGTCGACTGGCTGGAGGAGTTGATGAAGGACTACACGACCAGCCAGCGCGTCAATCTCAACGTGACGGGCGGGGGACAGGTGGCGCGCTACTACGTGTCGGGCGCGTTCTACAACGAGAACGGGTTGTACATCAAGGACGCCTCGCACGAGTGGGACTCGGAGATCAACTACAAGCGGTATAACTTCGTCTCCAACGTCGACGTCAACCTGCACCCTTCAACCGTCTTGAAGTTGAACATTAACGGCGTGCTGGAGACCAAGCACCAGCCGTACGAGAGCACCAGCACGATCTTTAGCCAGGCCGTGAGCGTCTCCCCGAACATGGTGCCCCTCTATTATCCCGACCCCGACGAGTTCGGCAAGAGACGATACGCCGAGGCTACCGGAGGGAATATCCCTAACCCGTACAACACGCTGACGCAACGCGGGTATAACGATAACTGGTGGACGAAGGTGAATGCCATCATGGCGTTGGAACAGGACTTCTCCTCGCTCGTCACCCCGGGGTTGAAGGCGACGGTGAAGTTCTCTTTCGACTCGAACGCCTGGAACCAGATCCTCAGGGAAGGATCGCCACACACGTGGTACGCCAAGACCCGCGACGCGGACGGGCAGCTCGTCTACGAGGAAAACGCCCTCGGCTCGAACACTCTCGGCTACGTCTCCTACGCGAACGGCGAGCGTGCCTTGTACCTGGAAGCGAGCGCCACGTATAACCGCGTCTTCGGAGAGAAACACCACGTCGGCGGGCTGCTGCTCTACAACCAGCGAGAGTACCAGGTAGCTGCCGGCTCCTCCATCGGCGCGTTGCCTTACCGCAACCAGGGCTTGGCCGGGCGTGTGACCTACTCTTACGAGGATCGCTACTTCATCGAGGGGAACTTCGGCTACAACGGGTCGGAGAACTTCGCCCGCGGCCACCGCTTCGGCTTCTTCCCGGCGGGAGCCGTCGGCTGGATCGTCTCCAGCGAGGAGTTCTTCCAGGACAAGATCCCGGCGTTGAACACGCTGAAGTTAAAACTCTCCCTCGGTCAATCCGGCAACGACCAGATCGGCGGCGGACGCCGCTTCGTCTACCTCCCCACGATCAACGGGGCGAACGGGACGAACTGGGGAGTCGCTAATACCGTGATCGGCGGCGTCACCGTCGGGGAGTACGCGAACGATAACGTCTCGTGGGAAACCTCCACCAAGTTTAACGCCGGCATCGAGATGCAGTGGTTCGACGGCCTCCGCCTGCAAGCGGATTATTTCCACGAGAACAGGGAGGGAATCTTCGTGCAACGCAAGTCGATACCGGATCACGTCGGCGTCACGACCATGCCCTGGTCTAACGTCGGAAAGATGCGCAACCGCGGGGTCGACGCGACCCTCGAGTTTGACAAGCGCTTCGGGGACTGGTTCGTCTCGGCACGCGGCACCTTCACCTTCGCGCGCAACAAGCAGATCAGCGACGATCAACCGGACTACATCGACAAGTACCGGAACAGGAACGGGCAACGGTACGGGCAGCAATTCGGCCTGGTCGCCCTCGGTCTTTTCCGCTCCGCCTCGGAGATCGCCAACAGTCCCGTGCAGTACGGGGTCTCCTACCTGCAACCGGGCGACATCAAGTACAAGGATATTAACGGCGACGGCACCGTCGACACGAGCGACGAGGTGCCTCTCGGCTTCTCCAGCGTCCCGGAGATCGTCTACGGGGGAGGCGTCAGCGTCAGTTACAAGGGATGCGACCTCTCGCTCTTCTTCCAGGGGTTGTCCAACACCACCTTTTTCCTCGGTGGCGCTTATTTCCCCTTCAACTACCCGAACATCGGGCAAACCTCCTTCCTCGCCGGGCTGGAAGGCAAGTATTTCGATCCGGAGAAGCAGAACTTCGATGCCGAGCTGCCCCTGCCGTACAGCGACGGGTGGCACGGGAGCAATTACGTCGCCTCCTCCTGGTGGCAACGGAGCGGCGCGTTCCTCCGCCTGAAGAACGCCGAGATCGGTTACACCGTCCCGAGGACGATCACGGACAGGCTTCTCCTGAAGTCCATCCGCCTCTTCGTGGCCGGGGAGAATCTGTTCACCTTCGCCCCGGACGTGAAGTTATGGGATCCCGAAACGGGATCGCAGGACGGACGCGGCTACCCTTTGATGAAGACGGTGAACGTCGGTTTAAATATTAACTTCTGAACACAAACGACCATGAAACAATCTATACTGGCGATAACGTTTTGCCTCCTCTCGTTCTCCTGCGACAGCTACCTGGACAAGCAGCCGGACGATATGCAAACCCTCGACGGCATCTTCGAGAAACGTTCCTCCACGGAACAATACCTCGCCAATGTCCTCAACTACCTCCCCCACCAGTGGGACAACGTCTGCAGTTCCACCGCCGCGCATTACGGCTGGCCCTTTACCCCGGCCAGCGACGAGGCCGAGTGGGGAGCCGTACGCGTCTACGCGGTCATGCAGAATGGCACGCATTCCGCCGCGTCACCGGCACTCAACTTCTGGAGTCCCCTCTACCGCGGCATCCGCGAGAGCAATATCTTCCTCCAGAACGTCAGCAGGTGTACCGAGTTACAGCCCGAAGAGCTGCAACGGTGGGCCGCCGAGGCGCGCTACGCGAACGTCATGTGTCACTACTGGCTCGCCATGCTTTACGGCCCCATCGTCCTCGTCAAGGACGAGCTGATCGATCTCAACGAGACCATCTACCGCGAACGGGATACGTGGGAGGAGTGCGTCGCGTGGATCGAGCAGGAGCTTCTCTCCGTCGCCGCCGACCTGCCGCCCAAGCAGGAGGATATCTACGCCGGGAAGCCTACCCGTGCCGCGGCGCTCGCTTACCGTTCCCGCCTGCTCCTTTACTCGGCGAGCACGCTCATGAACGGTAATTCCTTCTTCGCTTCCGTCACGAAGGAGGACGGAACGCCCCTCTTCCCCGCAAACGCCGACCGCGAGAAGTGGCGGATCGCCGCCAACGCCGCCAAGGAGATCATCGACATGTGCGAGGCGGGTACGCTCCCCTACGGCCTCCTCACGAGCGCCTCGACCGACGAGAACCTCAAGGGCATTACCTACAAGCGCGTCTTCATCGAGAACTGGAACAAGGAGCTTCTCGACACGAAGGATCCCGGCGACTACGTCTGGTACATGGATCTCGCCCCCGCTCCCAACGGCGAGCGGTTCAAGGGACACGCCACGAACTGCGTCACGCAGCTGCAAGTGGACGCCTACGCCATGAGCAACGGGAAGTATCCCATCACGGGCTACACCTCCGCCGGGCGTCCCGTCGTGGACGAGACCTCCGGGTACTCCGAGGAGGGCTTCTCCACCTTCACCGTCCCCACTTTTAACTCCTCGTACAGCGGCTACACCGGCGAGGCTTTCAACATGTACAAGGATCGCGAGCCGCGCTTCTACGCCAGCGTCGCTTACAGCGAGGGTGTCTGGCCGAATACCTCCACCGACGCTCCCGTTTTCCTCAACAAGTTCGGCGCCGAGGGGCCTACCAATTCCGATTACGGGCGCACCGGTTATCTCCTTACCAAGTTCTGCCACCCCTCCTCCACCACCGCACCTTCCTACAACCTGCAGTGGCGTAGATGCTGGCCCAACTTCCGCTACGCCGAGGTACTCCTGAATTACGTCGAGGCCAAGATCGAGCTGGACGAGACCGCCGATGCCCTCGTCTACTGGAACGCAGTGCGCGCGCGGTCCGGCGTGCCGGACATACAGAGCGTCTACCCGGCAGTCACCACCGACAAGACCCTCGCCACGTTCCTCATCCGGCGCGAGCGACAGGTGGAGTTCGCCTTCGAGAACATCCGCTGGTTCGACGCCAACCGCTGGAAGATCGCTACCGAGACAAACCACGGCAAGATGTACGGCATGAACGTCAACATCAGCTCGCCGGGCGCCGCGCGGGCCGAGTTTTATTCCCGCGTGCCCTTCGAGACGCGCGTCTTCAAGGAGGCGCAGTACCTCCAGCCTATCCCGCAATCAACCATAGTCAAGAACCCCAAGCTGGCACAAAACCCCGGCTGGTAAATAACACTCGCTATCATGAAAACAAGATACCTTTTCCTTTTCCCGCTTCTCCTCGCGGCCGCGGCCTGCGACGAGGGCATTGACACCACGGCGCTCGAAAGCACCCCCTCGAAGGTCTACCTCTCCACCAGCGGGCACGTCGCTTACCCCATCCTCGATTTCGGCGAGGCCACCAGGGAGTTCGAGCTGCACGTCAACAAGAGCGGCTACGTCGATCGCGCCGCCACCGTCACGTTCAGTCACGACGCCGAAGCCGTCGCCGACTACGCGTCGACCAACCCGGAGGCGCTCGCCGTGCTTCCTCCCTCCGTCGCCACCTTCGAGACGGGCAAGGTAGACATGGCCGCCGGCGAGACCAACGCCGCCGCGCGGCTCGTCTTTGATCTCGTCGCCGTCCGTGCGAGGCTCGCGGCCGAACCGGACGCGCGGCACGTCTTCCCCGTGCGCGTCTCCGTCAAGGGGAGCGACGTCGTCGTCAACAAAGAGAAAGATTACCTGCTGATGGACATCGAGCTGGTCGCCCCGCGTGCCATTCTCCAGAACAAGGAGGCGCTCGTCGAGACGACCGTCGACCGTTTCCGTAATCCTTCCGTCAGCGAGCTATCCGTCCCGCTCGCCATCACGCTTCCCTTCGAGAACTCCGGCTACTCGTTCGACTTTACCATCGTCGCCGACCCCGCCGATCTCGACGATTACAACAACCGCAACGGCACACGCTTCGAGATCCTCCCCAGCGGCTATACCTTCCCGCGGCTCGCCATCGCACCCGGCGAGAACCAGTGCTCCGGCAACATCAAGATCGCCCTCGCCGATCTCCCGGCACTCGTCGGAGGGAAGACGTACCTGCTGCCCGTCAGGGTTACCGGTAGCGGCAACGAGGAGATTCCCGTCGAGGAGAATTCCCGGTGTTACATCAAGCTCAAGCTCGCCGCCAGGTGGAGCGGGGCGTGGAAGAACACCATTCACGCCGGCGAGTCCGGTCTCGCCACCTCTCCGGGGTATACCTACGACACTTACCTCTATTCCCGCGCCGACGCGCTCGAGGCCTTCACCGACTTCACCATCGTCTCGGCGCTCGAGGTGATCACCGACGAGGAGGCCGTCGTCTGCCCGGGATGGGCCGGCACCATGTTCGAGCAATGCTCGCCGATCATCAAGATCACCGACGGGGACGCGGGGAACGGCAAAAAGATAGTCAAGATCCTCGCCGGATGGGCACGCGAGGGAGCCGGGTGGGAGCCGGTCACCACGGACAATAACAACAGCGTCTACGATCCCGTCACCAACGAGATTTATCTCGACTACACGGGTGCGTTCAGCTGGGGCAACTACCGCATCCAGCGCACGTTCAGCAGTCAAGTGCCCTTCGAGTGATCCCTGCGCGACGGCCACGCGGGCACGCGGATAAACATCCGGGGAAACTTGCCGGATTACGGTACAAGTCCTACCTTCGCGCCAGTTATTAACTAAATTATTTCATTATGGCTTACGTTATTTCGGATGATTGTATTTCTTGCGGCGCGTGTGAAGCTGAATGCCCCGTGGGAGCAATCTTCATGGGTGATGAACATTACGAGATCAAGGCAGACGAGTGCACCTCGTGCGGCGCGTGCGCCGGTGCCTGTCCCGTCGAGGCCCCGGCCGAGCAGTAGTCACCCGCTCAAAAAGAAGGACCACCCCGCCACCGGGGTGGCTTTTTTTTGCCCCGGCGGGGAAACGGCGATTTTAACGTATATTCGCGACAGTCACTACCTGAATTCAACCGACATGAAAACGATAAGAGACAAGAAAACGCGCGAACTGTACATCGCCGCCTGTATCGACGGCCCCAATTCCCTTTTTAGTCACCTCGACGATAACAGCAAGAGTCTCCTCCGCCAAACCGCCACCTGCAAGGGGTACAAGAAGGGGGAGCATCTCTACGACGAGGGGAGTCTCCCGCCGGGCCTCACCTGCCTCGTCGCCGGGAAGGTGAAGATCACGAAGAAGGGGGTCGCCAGGCGAGAGCAGATCGTTCGCATGGCGAAGCCCGTCGGCTTCATCGGGCATCGCGCTTTTTTCGCCGGCGAGAGCCATATCGCCTCCGCCGAGGCTATCGAGGATTCTATCACGTGCGTCATGAAGACGGATCTCGTCTTCGGGATTGTCAGGAGTAATTCCGATTTCGCCATGAATATTATCCGGGCGCTCGCCACGGATCTCGGTTTTTCTAATCGACGTACCGTCACGCTTACCCAGAAGCATATCCGGGGGCGGATCGCCGAGTCGCTGCTCGTTCTCCGGGAGACTTACGGTTGCGAGAGGGACGAGGCCACGCTGAAGGTGTATCTCTCGCGCGAGGATATCGCTAATCTCTCGAATATGACTACCTCTAACGCTATCCGCACGCTCTCGCAGTTCGCCTCCGAGAAGGTTGTCGCGCTGCGAGGTAAAGCGATCACCGTCCTCGACTGGGATCTCCTCGAACACATCAGCCACCTGGGCTAACCCTCCTCCTCCACCTAACCAGGCAGGGGGGAAAATGGTTTCACGAGTGGTTGGAAGATAAATATTCCATCCATCTTCCTGTTTACTAGTTTAGTTTCCAGCAATTCGTGGAGATTAGTTTTTAGGTATTTTGAGTACCTTCGGGCGCTAAAATCACATAACTATGAGCATGTTCAAAGATCATAAATTAGACATCGCGCGGTTACTGGGAGTTATCCCGGACGAGCTGTTAAGTCACTTGTCAGGAAAGACAGGGGTGGATTATTA
>JAIRKS010000134.1 GCA_031259905.1 Odoribacteraceae bacterium | reverse complement strand
GACACTTTCGCCAATAATGGGGCTGTCTCGAAACGAGGCAGCCCCTGCCTGGTCAGGTACGTGTGGGGGGAGGATGAAAAAACCGGGGAGGTTTCCTCGCGGTACTGTTCCCCGGTGTGAAATGCAAATGTTTCCGGGATGACCCTCCGCACGCGTGCGAAATGGTTGCCGCGTTTTGCAGCGACCGTTCCGCGCGTTGCGGAATCGTTGCCGCGATTTGCAGCGACCGTTCCGCAACGTGCGAAATGGTTGCCGCGATTTGCAGCGACCGTTCCGCACGTTGCGGAATCGTTGCCGCGATTTGCAGCGACCGTTCCGCAACGTGCGAAATGGTTGCCGCGATTTGCAGCGACCATTCCGCACGTTGCGGAATCGTTGCCGCGTTTTGCAGCGACCATTCCGCACGTTGCGGAATCGTTGCCGCGATTTGCAGCGAGCCTCCGCAACGCGCGGAATCGTTGCCGCGTTTTGCAGCGAGCCTCCGCAACGCGCGGAATCGTTGCCGCGTTTTGCAGCGAGCCTCCGCACGCGTGCGTCAGCGTGCAACCCTTTTGCGAGTAGGTCGCCGTGAGGGGGTGAACCGCCATCGCGGGATGCGGTAACGGTTAAATTACTCTTCGTCGTCCAACTGTCGTTATCGGGGAAGGTCACGGTTAACGTTTTGTCCGTGGCATAAGCCGTGCCCGCCGCGGGGGTGCCCGTCGGTCTCCCAACAACTGAACTGGCCCCGTCGGGAAGCTCCCGACGCTCTCCCCACAATTGTACTGACTCAAGACTGTCGCGTTTCGATACAGCCCCACTTTCAGCAAAACTGTCGACTCTATTGACGGGGGTCTCGACACCAAGCGATGCCCGTTAAACGGTCAGCGTTCCCGTCGTTTGCCCGGGAAGAGAAGGAGGTAGAGGCCCGTCACCTTCAGCGCGATCGCGGAAAGGAAGAGCACCTTGTAGAGCAAGGGACAAGAGCTTTTGAAGAACAAGGCGACGAGGATCAAGACGACGCCCGGAAGAATGAAACGCGAAAAGGCGGGCGAGAGAGAGAAGCCGCGGGAACGAAGCACGATCACGAGAAACGATGCCTTGAGGAGGAGCGCGGCGACGAGTAGCGTCGTCGAGTAGTATCCCGTCATGCCCGACCAGCGGGTCACGAACGAGAGAAGGAGCAGGAACAGCCCGCAGTACAAGATCGTCTTTCTGTATTTCCATCCCATGACAAGTCGTTTTTTCATCGCCGCATGGCGGCAGGCCCGGTAAAGGTACGATTCCCGCGCGAGACCGCCTCACGCGAGGCACGTCGCCGCGCGGCGAAAAAGCGAATCGAAGGCGTCGTGGACGAGACGCGGGGAGACGCGCTCGTGCAAGGGGAACGGCTGCTGGTGCGTGCAAGGGTACGGGAACTCCACCTCCTCGAGCATCCCGTCGGCGAGCCGTTCACCGAAAGCCGCGCGGGCGCCGGTGGTAGGCATGACGGAATCACCGGCGAGCGTCACGGAGCGAACACGGTCGCGGGCACTCTCGAAGAAAGCCTCGCGACGCTCCCTCGCGACGCCGGGGAGGATCATCGCCCGGAACGCCTCGTCGAAAGGATCGTCGCGCGGGGCGACAGCCTGCTGGAAATCGTTCAGGTAATAGGAGCGGACGCGGGAATAGGCGTCGCTGTCGATGATGTCGCGGGCGCTGCCGTTCATGTAGCTGAACAGCGCGCCGCCGCAGAACATGAAGAGGCGGGAGGCGCTCGCCAGGCGACCGGGATCGGCCAGCAGGAACACCTGTGCCAGTAACGCGCCGATGGAGTAAGCGAAGAGGTCTACCGTGGCGCCCTCGCGGAAGAGGGGGTGACGACCGGCACGTATCGCGTCGACGAGCTGCCAGAGGTTAAAGAGCGTCTCCCTCCCGGAGAGGTGGAAGCGGGAGGGGCGGGCGGCGAGGCGCGTGCTGATGGCGACGTTGACGAAGGTGGCGTTGTCGGCCTCGCGGCGTCTCGCGGTGGCAAGGGCGTGGAGCGCGCGGGGATCGCGCCACCGGGCGGGGACGCGGTTGACGTGGAAGGCAACGGGGAAGAGGATGACGGGCGCACCGGTGTCGAGGAGGAGACGCTCGGCCCAGGGGAGATACTTGTCCCAGTCGCGCTCGTTGAGGCCGTGCAGGAGGAGGATCGCCCGTCGCGCCGGTCGCGCGTCACGCGGCAGGAAGACGGGGTACGTGAACCGCTCGTTCTCGGTGACGCGGTTATCGGGGACGGGGTAGAAGTCCCCTGGCGGCACGCGGTCGCGAGGATCATCGTCCTGCCGGTCGCCGAGGCGCCGGGTGAACGGGCAGGGGAGTATGTCGACGGGTTGATCGTCGACGCGTACCGGCCGGTCGAGCGTGAAAAGCGATTTCAGTAACTGCGCGCGTTGGAGGAGTATCATGACGTGTTGGTTTTTCTGACGCGAACTAAAGGCACTCCCCGTCGCGCTCCAAATAAAAGGGCCGGGGAGAGGGACGAGGGGACGAAACGAGGCCGGCAGGGACGAAATTCCCCGGGAAGGGGTGAACGACAACGCCGGAAAACAATACCTTTGCCCGAAAACGAGAGGAATATGGATTTTTGGAACAAGGAAATACCGGGCTACATGCACGAGCGGGCCAACTTGACGCGGCTCGTGGTCTTCACGGCGATATTCGCGCTGGTGTTCATCAATATCTACAAGCCTTTCGACTCGGGGGCAAACAAGTGGTACGAGGTGTCGGACCTCATGTTCTTCCTCTTCTCGAGCCTGATCATCCTCACGGGGCTGGGCGTGGTGATCATCAGCCGCGTGCTCCTGTACTTCCGGGCGCGGCGGCGGGCGGTGACCGTCGGGCAATACGCGGCGTGGATCGCGGCGGAGATCTTCTTCATGGCGCTCTTCTACACGCTGTACACGCTGCTGGTGAACGACGGCGAGCGCGACGCGTGGCATACCTTCAAGGGATTGGTGACGAACACGGCGCTCGTGCTCCTGCTCCCGTACACGATACTGCACCTCTACTTCTCGCGCGTGGACAAGGCGCGGCGGTTGCGACGGATCGAGGAAGAGAAGGAGGAGACGACGGGTGGGCCGCGCGGCTTCTCGTTCCGCGACGAGAAGGGGGACACGCGGCTGTCCGTCTCCCGTTCGGGGTTGCTATACATCGAGTCGTCGGACAATTACGTGATGATCTGGTACCTGAACAAGGACAAGGCGACGCGCTTCCTGTTGCGCAACACGCTGAAGGCGCTCGAGGAGCAGCTCGCCGGGTCGGACGTCCTGCGCTGCCACCGCTCCTACATGGTGAACTTCGAGCACGTGAAGGTGATCCGCCGCGGGAAGGACGGGGTGTACATCGAGCTGGGTATCGACAAGGTGCCCGACATTCCCGTCTCCAAGACGTACAGCGAGCGGGTCGTCCGCTGGTTCACGCGCTATCCTGACCCCTCGTAGCCCCGCGGGGGGCGCGCTGCCGCGGCCTCAACTGTATGATCGTACTTGTTAATGGAACTTTTCGTTTTAAACTTTAATCGGTGATGAAATTAAATGCATACAACATCCATCTGGTAGCCCGTCATGTCAGTCGATTGATGACGCGTTCGCGCTACATGATTTTCTTTTTGTTGCTGGCTTACGGGTTAGCGGGTTTCCTGCACGTTAATTATCATAGTGAACAGGTTTCCGGGGTGACGTTGTCGCTCACTTACATGTCGTCCCTGATACCCTACACGAATGTTTACCTGTTCACTCTCCTGCTATTGATCCCTGTCGCTTTCTGGGTGGAGTCTTTCTTCCGTCAGCAGCAAAGATGTCCGGATTCCGTCATTCACGTGCGCCCGGAAGGCAATGACGAATATATCCTGGGCATCGCGTGGGGGGTGCTGCGCGTGATCCTGGCGGCAGGGGCCGTGTCTTTGTGCGTTGCCGCCGTGGTAAACCTGGCTGTTAGCGATTTCCCGTTTAACGGGTGGCTATATCTTTTCTATTTCTCCGTTTTCCTTCTTCCTTCGTTCGTTTTCATCGCGGGTGTGGCCATTTTTACTGCCAACGTCATCCGGCACCGGGGTATTGGTACGTTTTTTTTGTTAGGAGTGATTGTCCTCGCGTTTTTCCCCCAGACCCACGCCGTAGATCCACTCGGCATCACGCTCGCCAGTGCATTCTCGGACGTGACCGGTCTCGCGGGAACGGGATACTTTATCATACAACGAGCCACCTGGCTGTTGCTCGGGGTCGGGCTGACAGGTTTCGCTATCGCTTCGTTCACGCGCCTTCCCAATGCCCCGCGTTCGCCCCGGCGAGTCCGGGGTATTGCCTTGTTGTTTCTCCTCGCCGGCATGTCCTGTGGTGCCTGTATCGTTTTTTCTGATCTACAACGATCGGACAAGCGCGAAGAGTATACCGCCACTTACTTGAAATACCAGACGGGGAGAACGCTTACCTTGTCGCGACACTCCATCCGGTGCGCTCACGAGAACGAGCAGTTGCGTGCACGAAGTAGCATGACGGTAATGAACCAGACAACGGGGACCATTGAAAGGCCACTTTTCTACTTGAATCCTTCCCTGCGTGTCTCCTCGTTGCGGGTGAACGGGGAGGAGGTCGATTTCGAGCGAGACAACCAGGTGGTGCTGGTCTCTAAAGAAATGGCCCCGGGAACGACGTGGAGCGTGGAGATGGAATACGCCGGCGGGATAGACGAGGCGATATGCTACCTGGACATCCCGGAGAAACATCTTCATGCTCCATTGTCTTACGTGGATTGCCACGGGGGTGAGAAATATGCCTTCCTGGAAAAGAATTTCGTGTTGTTGTCCCCGGAGTGCTTGTGGTATCCGGTGACTGTCCCGCCCGTGAATCCCGGGGATATATTCAATATACAAGGGAACTTCACGGAATACTCGTTGGAGGTGGTCGCGCGCGCGGGGCACACGGTTATCTCGCAGGGGGAGCGCTCCGTCTCGGGTGACACGGTCTCGTTCCACGATGAACATCCCTTGCGCGGGATCTCCCTCTGTACCGGGCCTTACGAATCGTACACCGCTTCCGTGGGAGGAGTGGATTACGAGTTGCTTCTTTTCCGGGGACACGAGTCGCTGTTGAACGGGTTGGAACTTCTCCACGAGAAGAAGTCCGAGATCATACAACGGGTGATGGCGCGACTGAACGACGCGCCGTATCCTTTCCAACGATTGAGGATCGTGGAAACGCCCGTCTCGTTTGTCAGTCATTACCGCGTCCAGCGAGGAGCCAGCGAATTTGTCCAGCCCGAAATCTTGTTTCTGCCGGAACGGTTACATGCCATGCACGGGGCGAATTTCGCGGGACTTCTCGCTTTGATGAAACGGAACTCGCGGGAGAAGAGCGACGCGGAACTCGTGGAGATGATAGTGGATGATTTTGTCAAGAAGAACTTTTTAGTAGACGTGACCACGACGACCGGGCGCTTTCCCCTCCCCGTGTCTCGAGAAAAGCTTAATCCTTATAACCTCCCGGCGTTATTCAGTAATCACGCCGGTTACATGCACGCGCCGGATTTTCCCGTGATGGACGCCGTGTTCCATGTATTATCAAGCAGAAGGCCGGAAGAAACCAAGCAGGAGTTAGCCGCGGACATAAAGGCTGGCCTCATCGGTTCATCCATCGTGCGCGGGATAGAAGGACATGGCTTGAAGGCGTACGTGAACGATCCTGAAAATAATCCGGTGGCGAAGCATGACGTGTGGAAGAAAAAAGTCCATGACTTGATCAAGCGTGTTTCGATGGGAAGCCCTGAGGACGAACTTGTACATTTCGTGAATGATTACGCGCGAGCACGTCCGTTCCGCCAGCTTGAATTTGACGATTTCAATCGCGCGTGCGTGGAGCGGTTTGGCGTGGACTGGAAGGAGATATTACCGGCATGGTACACGGATCCCCGACTCCCCACTTTCGTGATAAAAGATTTTTCCGTGGCGCCGGTGGAAGATGTCGAGGGAAACACGCTCCCGTTGAAACGGGTGTTCTTCCGGGTGTATAACGACAGTGAAGTGGACGGGATAATCTCGGTCATTGCCCAATTCCCTAACCGGACGCTCGAGACGATGTTCCGGAATTACTCGATCCCGCGCGCCGAGGGGAGAGAAGTGGCGCTCGTCGTGGACGAGCTGGCATCGTTTTTTTTCCTGAAAATGGATCTCTCGCGGAATATCCCGTGGATGCATTCCTTCATAGCTATCGCGAGGAACCTCGCCCCACCATCGAGAGATACCGCGTCGTATGTAGCACGCGTGGATCCCGGCTATTTCTCGACGCCCCCGGGAGAAATTATTGTAGACAACGAGGACGAGGGTTTTCAGGTGCATGATGCTTCATCTGATCGTTGGTTTTCTTCTAGTTTAAAAAAGAACACGCTTTACACCAATTTTTTCACGGACATTTCCAGGGGGGCATGGCGAACGTTCTTCACAAGTGAAGCTTACGGGAGGTCTTGTGTAACGGCAGTGGTCAAACGAGCAGGTAGCGGGAAAGCACATGCTGAATGGAAAACAACGATCACTGAAGCCGGAGAGTACGAGTTATTCGCGTATATAGTCCCGGTGACTAACGGAACCCCCGGTCCTGCCACGTACCGGCAATATTACACGGTCACTCACGCGGGCGGGACGGAAGAGGTTTTTGTAGACTATGCCGATGCATTTCTCCTACCGGGGAAATGGTTCTCGCTTGGACGTTTTACATTACAACAAGGAGAATGTAAAGTGATTTTGAGTGATCGAGGGGATAAAACCATCCAGGTCATCTATGCCGATGCCGTGAAGTGGATACTTTATTA
>JAIRKS010000169.1 GCA_031259905.1 Odoribacteraceae bacterium | reverse complement strand
TACGCGTGGGCAACGAGCGTCACCGACGCGTCGGGCACCTTCCTGGCCAGCTCGTGGACGACCTCCGGCGTCGCTTCCACGACGGGCCAATTCAAGTTCAAGCTCGCGCAGCGCGTCGCCACCAGCACCGACCCGAAGACGGCCACGGTGAAGTTCACCACTCCCGGCGGCACGTCCACGTACACGCAGGTGACGATCACCAGCCACGCGCTTTACCTGACGACCTCCAATGTGGCTGCAAATTATCTCGCCGACGGGACGACGGAATACTTGTTCACGGTCAACAGCAACTACGCGTGGGCAACGAGCGTCACCGACGCGTCGAGTACCCTCTTGGCGAACTCGTGGACGACCTCCGGCGTCGCTTCCACGACGGGCCAGTTCAAGTTCAAGCTCAAGCAACGCATCGGCACCAGCACCAACCTCGACCAGAAGACGGCCACGGTGACGTTCACCACTCCCGGCGGCGTGTCTACGTACAAGCAGGAGACGATCACCAGTCACGCCGGATACCTGACGCTGGCGAAATACAGCCACACGACGACGGGTGATGCCGCGCACTCTTTCGACGTGGCTATCACGACGAACATCCCGACCGCCCAGTTGGGCTACACGAACGAACACAGCATGGTCACGGGCGTCTCGTTCGTCGCCGGTCCGGTTTTGCGGGTGAACGTGAACGTGAACACGCTCTCTGCCGCCGAGACCAATTCCGTCATCGTGACGTGGGAGGGGACAACCATGCAAACGTTAAGTGTCACCGTCCCCGTTAGCTTGACCGAGAATATTGGTGGGCTGACCGTCTACAGGAATAGTTTTGGCATTACTCTTGAAGATCTCCGTTCAGGAAACTACTCGTGCCCTACCGGGTCGAACCTGCCAACGACGATGGAACAGGCGATTACGAGCGTAACGCTCCGCATTACCGCATTCTATACTGGTGATGCGTATGCTGCATCCTGGCGTGGTGCTCCTAAATATCAGAACTCCTTGAATGACTACAACTTTGTCGAAAAAAAATCTGCTTCTGGTCAGCTCATTCAAAGTCATCTCAACTACAATCATAGAGCATGGGGTTTTACCATATGGTGCCGTTGCGTGGTAGGATGGTAAAATACAGCCGACATGAAAAAGAATCGAAATAGCCCCGCGACAATCTTCACGCTCCCCGGAATATTCCGGGGGCGTCTCGACGCGGCACGCCGTTCCAGCGTGGGAAACTCTCTCGTCAGCGCGCGAGGAGCCGTCCCAGTGTGGGACGGGCTGTCGTCAGCGCGCGAGAAGCCGTCCCAGTGTGGGACGGGCTGTCGCGAGCGCGCGAGGAGCCGTCCCAGTGTGGGACGGGCTGTCGCGAGCGCGCGAGAAGCCGTCCCAGTGTGGGACGGGCTGTCGCGAGCGCGCGAGAAGGTTTCCCAGTGTGGGACGGCGTGTCGCGAGCGCGCGAGAGCCCGTCCCAGTGTGGGAAAGTCTCTCGTCGTAACGCGAGACGCATCATCACACCGGGAAAGTCCCACGCGCACGCGCGACACACCGTCCCACACCGGGAAAGTCTCACGCGAGCGCGCGAGAAACTTTCCCCGTCTCAAGAAACCGTAAATCCACGAAACAAGAGTATTTTTAACCACAACTAAACACGAAAGATTATGACAACAACACTACTCGTTATCCTCAGTTTCCACCTGCTCAGGCACGAGACCATCGTGCAGTTCACGAAAGACATCATCGCGCTCATCGACAAGATCGGCGCGGGCGCTGTCGGTATCAAGGCGATCGCCGACAAGCTGAAGATCTCGTACGCGACGATGGCCGCCGCTCTCGACAACATCACCAAGAGCGGCTTTACCGAAAAAATCAAGGAGCAGGACAGCATCCGCGACGGCATCTACCGCGGCCTCGCCGCGACGATCCACGCGGCAACCCTGCACTTTGACCCCGCCACGCGTGAGGCTGCCGACTCGCTGAAGGTGGTCATCGACAATTACGCGCACCTCTTGCGGAAAAGCTACAACGACGAGAGCGCCGCGATCGACGACATGCTCCGCGAGTTCACGTCGACGACGTACGCGCCGTCCATCACCGCTCTCGGTCTCGACGGGTACGTCACGCAACTCTCCGCCGCCAACGCCCGCTTCTTCGAGCTAATACACCAGCGTTACGACGAGGAGGCGGCCCGCGTCGCCGTCCCGATGAAGAAGGCCCGCGCGGTGGTCGAGGAGGATCTGCACGCGATGGTCGCCCGCGTGGAGGCCGCCGCGACGTTGCTCGGTCTCGACAGCAACCCGGATCTCGCCGCCTTCGCGACGGAGTACAATATCATCGCCAGCAAGTACAAGCAGACTCTCGCGCAGGAGAAGGGCCGCCGCAAGTCTTCCTCTTCCAACAAGGAGGACGAGGGCAACGACGAGTCCGACCAGCAACAGTAAAAAGAGTTTTTATCTTGGCGCACCATGTTAGAGTGCCCTCTATGTATTATGTTTCGCCGGGGAGCGGTACCGCGAGGGAAGCTCCCCGGATTTTTATCCCCCTCCCTGACCAGGCAGGGGGAAACCATTTTCCCCTTGCCTGGTTAGGTGGGGGCGCGGGTAGTCGGTGATTGCTTTTCGATTATATTTGCACGAGAGAAAATTGACCTGATCATGGCAAAGAAAAAGAAAAAATCACCACCGAAACAGCGGCCCCTCACGTTAGCGAACAAGGCGTTCTTCAACAAGAGATACACCGCGGTACAGAAACTCTTCCGGGTATACGGCCTCGACCCGGATTTGCTGAAATCGTGCGAAAGACAAGTACTCTACTACCTGCTGCACCCGGTAGTGGAGTCGTTCAGGTTCAAGGCGGCGGAGGGCCATCACGTGCCCCGTCGGCTGCTCGACTTCGTGTCGGAGTCCACGCACCGTTTCATCCGGACGAGCTGCTTCGGGGACGAGAGCATCGGTCTCACGTATTTCGAGATGATGACCCACGGCCTCGCGTTCACCTCGGCGCTCGCGTTCGCCCTCTGTGATCCCACCCTCCCGGCCAGGGTGACGGAGATGATGACCCTCTTTCACGAGCATGTCAACAGCGAGCGGCTGGTGCAAGACCTCAAGGGGCCCTCGACGCATATCCGCAGGTTGTCGATGATGATCTCGAAGGTCAACTTCCGCATTTACGGGTTCAACTGGGAGATCGCCTCGGATTACAGGGAGAACCGGGTCTACGTGACGTCGAAGGTCGTCATGATGGCCGACGATGCCAGGCCCGTGTATTTCACGCACAAGAAGAAAGAACGCCTGGCCTTCCCCGTCCGCGCCGGGCAGATCATCAGCTTGCCGGCCTCCAACGGGAGGATCGATCGATGGTTTGTCACGGGAGAGGACGACGACCCGCCCGTGTTCCTGGATATCTACATACAGTCGCACGCGCTCCAGCGCGCCAAGGAGCGGATGGATATCTTCCCGGCGCACAAGAGGAATTATTATATCATGGAGCCGCTCCTGTACATGCATCGCGTGACGGAAACGTTGTCGGGGGAGCAGATGTTGGAGTGTTACCTGGAGGTGGACGGGGTGTACTTCCCTTTCGGTTATTTCCCCTTCGTCGTCCAGGGGAACAGGCTGTTCGTGCTCACCTTCCTCCCGTTCTTCTGCGAGGAGACGAACGACGGCGAGTACCTGAACGAGGCCCTCGGGTTGCGGCGAGAGGACATCGCGTACCTGGGCATGGACAAGTTGAGTTTTCTCCTCACGATTGATTTCGACCAGATCCCCGTGTTGAAGGAGGTGATTTCCGGTACCGATATCTGGAACCTGCGCGAGCATGTCGACAAGATCCCCGACCTGAGTATCTCTATCGACCAGGGCAAGACTCTCATGGTGAAAAAATTTATCGAGCGGAAGCTGGAGTTCGACGAGAAGAACCGGTAGCGCCGCGCCTATTTCTGCCTGTAGATCCTTTTCAGGAGGGGGACGCGGGAGAAGAACCTGTACAGTTTTAGTTCCAGGGGCGAGGGGGAGAAGTCCCCTCTCCCGGCGTACCCCTCCAGGCGGAGGAGGCGAACGGTACGCTTGACGTCCCGCTCGCGCACCTGCAGCTTGATTCCCCCGATCGCGTCCGAGACAAGCGGGAGTATCTGCGACGTCATCTCGTCGCGCGCGAAGTTGCGGATGCCCTCCGCCTCCAGCCGTCCCCGGAGGATGGATACCTCGACGGGGTCGTTAAACGTCATCACGGTTACCAGCTTGTTCATGGCACGCGACGCGTTTTCCCGAACGCGCGGGAGCGGGGATGCTTGTCGACGAGCAGTCCGTCCGTCGCCTCGGGCGAGAACTTCACGTCGCGCGCGGCCTTGAAGCGCAGGATGCAGAGGTCGAGCGTGCCCGCGAGGCTCTCCTTGTCGCCCGCGTTCACGAACGTGGGGTACACGACGCGCGAGCCGTCGGAGTGCGTCCTGTCGTTGGTAAAGTTCTCCATCGAACGGGCGGCGAGCGGTTGTACGCCGACGAACTCGACGTCCCGCGGGTCGTACGGCAGGGCGAGGCTGAACGCGTTCACCGAGCGGAGGCCGATCCCGCGCGCCCGCACCTCGATGATCTCTCCCGCGCGGTAGGTTCGTTTCGCGGTAGAGAGCGTGATCGTCCCGTCGACGCGCCCCGTCTCCCGGTCATGCACGTCGCGGGCGGCCGCGAAGGAGATGTCGAACGCGTCGATGACGCCGTTGTCGTTGATGTCCCCGTTGCTCACGTACCCCTCGAAGTCGGCGTCGCCGCGGCGCAGGCCGGTATAATTCCGGTACGAGGTGAGGTCGTTCTCGTCCACCCGCCCGTCGTTATTGATGTCCCCGGGGAGGAGGCTACCGGTGCCGGGTACCCTGAAGACGTATAGCTCGCGTCCCGACCCGAAGCCCCTCCGGGCTTCCGTGACGCTGATCTTCAGGTAGCGCGCGAGCGGGTGTCCCGTGAAGACGAACTCGTGGAAGGGGTCTCTTCTCGTCCAGGTGAAGTCCCCCGTTTCCGTCCACTGTTCCCCGTCGCGGCTGCACGCGATGCTCCCTTTGAGGATCGTGCCGTTGCCGCCACCGACGCGGGGCAGGTACTGGAGCTTGTCCAGCTGGTTCATCGCGTTCAGGTCGATCACGATGTCGAAGGGGACGGCGGTCTCTCCCCACGCGGTATGCCACATGCTCTCCTCGTCGAGGTCGAAGAGCTTCTCGATCCCCGACCCGGGTTGCCCGGCGGCGGAGCACTCGCCGGTGATCCCCTTGACGGCAAACTCCAGCGGGTTCACGCGGGTTGTTGCCTCGACGATCGTCCAGGGCGATTGCCCGTCGCGGTTCACGGAGCGCAGCTGGAAGGTGTACGTCGTCTCCGGCGTCAGGTCGTCGAAGCGGAGCGCAGTATCGCGGAGGGTGTAGCGGGTATCGTTGAACAGGATCTCGTAGCCGTCCGCGTTGCCGACGCGCTCCCAGGCGAGGCGTAGGGCGCGCGGTTCGCGATCGTCGTCGGGGACGCGCGCGTTGGCCGGCGAGAGGAGGAGGCCCGTCGCCACGCGTCGCTCCCCGTCGGGCGGCGGCACGATCCCCCGGACGGAGAGGGTGACGCTGCTCGCGGTGATGTCCGCGGGCGATAGCTTGACGAGAAGTCGGGAGGCGCCCGTGATGGTTTTCTTCCCGAAGTCGCTTCCCGGCGTGGCGAAGCGGTTCAGGTCGGGCGCTGTCTCGTGGAAATAGACGTTCTCCCGCGCGAGGTAGTCGTCTATCGAGGCGGCGCGCGCGAGGCGGACGCGGCGATTCCCGACGCGGGCGGTGACGCGGGCGGGCGGGAGCGGGGTGTATATCCTGAACTCCGTGGACTTTTCGCGGGTGAACCCGTTGAAGTCGCCGGCGGTGGGGTGCACGGTGACGGTGAGGAGGCCCCGGTCGGTGGAGGTCTCGACGAGGGTCGTCGTGCCCTTTCCTTCCTTGTATTCCTCGGAGACGCCGTCGTCGTCGTACTCGAGGAAGGAGCCGCTGGCGCCGGGATACACGTCGTAGGCGCGCGCGCCGGGAAGGATCTCCGACGGGTTGTTGTGCGGGGCGGTCACGGGGATGATGGCGCCCTCTTTCACGAAGACGGGCAGTTTCCATAGCGGCGCGTCGAAGCCGTTGATGACGCGGTCGCCCTCGTATCGTTCCCCGGTGAAGTAGTCGATCCAGTAGCCGGGCGGCAGGTAGATCCCGTCGCGCGCGTCGTTCCCCTCGTCGTCGGGCCGCGTGGCCTGGTAGACGGGGGCCACGAGGAGGCTGGGGCCGTACAGGAACTGGTAGCGCGTGGCCGTCCCCATCGTGTAGGGCGACGGGTAGTGGAGGAAGGTTGCCCGGATCACGGGCAGCCCGTCGACGGCCTCCCGCGCGATGCTGTACGCGTAGGGGAGGAGCGTGGATTTCAGTTTCAGGTACCAGCGATTGATTGACGTGGCCGGTTCGCCCAGCGCGTGCGGGTACTTCTCGTTTGTTCCCCACCCGTCCATGTTCAGTTGCATGGGGGTAAAAGCCTTCCACTGGAAGTCGCGCGTGTTGACGACGGGATTCTTCCCGCCGAAGATGCCGTCCATGTCCGAGGTGATGTTGGGTTGCCCGGATAGCCCGGAGCCGATGTACGTGGGGACGTGAAAGCGGATATACTCCCACGCGCCGCCGGTCTGGTCGCCGGTCCACACGCCGGCGTAGCGTTGAGTTCCTGCCCACCCGTCGAGGGTGATGATAAACGGTCGGCAATTATTCCCGTGTGTTGTCATGACGCGGGCCACGTCGGTGATCGCGTTCAGGCCGAAGCGGTACCCGGCTCCTACCCACGCCACGTCGGTCTTCAGGACGCGCACGCCGGCCTCTCCCACCTCCTTGACGATGTCCCGCTGGAGCAGGGCGCTGACGCCGTCCTTCGGGTAGAGGTCGGACTGTGTCCACAGGCCGATCTCGACGCCCAGTGAGCGGGCGTAATCGCCGAGGCTCTTGAGGTTTTGTATATTCCCGTCGAGGGTTTCCGTTTGCCCGTAGCCGGCGCCGTAGCCGTCGTTGGGGAGAATCCAGCCGAGGGGCATATCGTGCAGCCGGTAGCGGTCGATCACGGCGCGGGCGGAGAAGGGGTAGTTATCGTTCTCGCCGTTGAGCGACTCGCGCGTGCCGCCGTTGTCCTTCTGGCTTTCCTTGTACCGTTTGCCGTCCTCGAAGGGCACGCCCTCCTCGTCCTCCACCCAGTAGTCGCGGTTATACGCGTTGAGATGTCCCTCGTAGAAGGAGAACTTGGGGAGCAACACGGGATTGCCGGTGAGCAGGTAGAAGTCGCGCAGGAGATCCGCCGGCTCGTCGTCGATCATGACAAAGAGGTCGCCGGCGGGGGCCGCGTGGGAGAGTTTCACGATGCCCTTCTCCCTCGCCCCGAAGTCGTATTTCCCCATCCTGAAGGTGTGGAACAGGATGCCGTACCCGTTCGTCGACCAGTAGAAGGGGGTGGGGGAGGCCACGCCGCCGTCGGTCCAGCTATTCTGGTTCTCGATGGCGATGCTCTTTCCCTTGTGCGAGAATCGCCCGTTCTGCACGCCGCCGCCGTAGAAGTGCTCGTCGGGATGTTCGCGCAGCGTCAGGGTGATCCCGTTTTCCCCGGCGGCGAGCGGCTCTACCTCCTCGAGCGCTACCGCTCCGGTGGCGAGGTTAATGACCTTCATCAGGCCGGAGCGCTTGTCGAGGAGGACGCGCGCGCGTGTCGTGGAGATGGAGACGCGGTCATCGTCCTCGTCCAGTTCCACTGCCGGCGGCAGTCCGGGGAGATCCACCAGGATCTTTCCCGGTGCGTCGTCCGGCTTGCCGGGGGGCGTCTCGCCGGGGGAAAGGCGGAAGATGTTCTCGCGAAGGAAGGCGATCACCCGCGGTTGTTCCCCGTCGATGGAGACCTCGACCGCGTGGGCGTTAATCTTTCTCGCGCCGGTAATCGCGCGGGATTCCGGTCTCGCCGTCAGGCAGGCGAGCACCAGTAAAGAGCATGTCATCGTGTAGCGTTTCATATCGTGTGTTATTGAAGGTTATTCAACCGGTTGGCACAGCCCCATTTTTTCCAGCAGGATCGACGCGTTCATGTTCTGGCTGATCCCTGGGCGGAGCGTGTAATCGTAGATGATCTCGTCCTCCTCGTGCGAGATCTCGAAGCAGTAATTGAGGTAAACGCGCGGGTGAAGCGCGGCGAGATCTCCCAGCTTCAGGTCGTGCGTGGCGATGATCCCGGCGACCGGCAGCGCGCGCAGCCCGTCGAGGAATCGCAGCGACCCGTTGAGTTTATCGACGGAGTTCGTCCCTTTCAATATCTCGTCGAGGATAATAAAGAGCCGTTCCCCTCCCCTGGCCCTCTCGACGAGTTGTTTCAGGCGGAGCAGCTCGGCGTGGAAGTAGGAGGTGCCGCTGGCGAGGTTATCCGTCGCGCGCATGCTCGTGAAGAGGCGCGTGGGACGGAACGCGAAGGAGGTCGCGCAGACGACGCACCCGCAGTGCGCCATCGCGAGGCTCACGCCGACGGAGCGCAGGAACGTGCTCTTCCCCGCCATGTTCGCCCCGGTGATGATGTAAAACTCGTGCAGGTCGCCCACGTGGAAGTCGTTCGTGACCCGTCGCGCATCGGGGATCAGCGGGTGGCCCAGCGCCGTGGCGTCCATCAGGACGTCTTCCCGCGCGACCGGCGTCGCGTACGCCGGGTGGTTGAACGCGTGGTTCGCGAGGCTTACCAGCGCGTCGATCTCCCCGATGGCGTCGATCCAGGCGGGGAGCGACGCGGCGTGTGCCTCCTGCCACCTGGCGAGGCGGAGCAGCAAGTGCAGGTCTTTCATGTATAGCCCGTTCAGCAGGAAGGCCGCGAGGATGTTCCCCCGCTGGTCGAATCCCCGCAGCGCGCGGTGGAGTGCGGAGAAGGCGACGCGGGCGTCGTGTTCCTTGCCGAACAGCGCGTCGTGCAGCTCCCGCGAGCGACGCGCCAGCGGACGCGTCCGCGCCAGGAGCAGCACCAGCTCGTGGAGCGTGCCGAACGAGCGGATGAAGAGGTCCAGCCGCGCGTGCGCCCGGTTGATCTCTCTCCCGCGGGCGGCCACGATCAGCAGCATGAGCAGTGACCCGGAGAGCGGGATGCCGTAGGAGATAAGCCCGGCGAGGCAAAGCAACCAGCCCGCGAGGACGATCGCCGGGAGCGCGTATATGTAAGGTATCCATCGCCGAGGGAAGCCGGTTTTCTCGTGTTGCCACCGCGCGGCGTGTTCGACGGCGAGCGTGTCGAGCGATCGCGCGCGCCCGGTGGCCCGGAAGTCGATGCCTCGCGCGGGGTCTCCAGCCATTTCCCGTGCCGCCTCTTGCCTGCCGCGGATCTCCTCGCCGGAGAGCGTCTGCGTGGAGAGCCACGCGGCGAGTATCTTTTTCCCGTGGGGGGTGACGGCGCGGTTGATCGACTGGAAGACGGATGCCTCGCCGAACAGGTCGAGGTCGTGGGAGCAGGGGTGTTGCTGGTCGCGGAATTCCTCGCCGGTATCGAGCCGCGAGATGTCCCCGTCGAGGTAGGCGATCTCTTCCTCGACGATGTTCCCGCGTTCGCGGAGGAACGCGACGCGGGCGAGTAGCTTGCTCTCGATGACGTTGGCCTGGACGAAGAGGAGTAGCGCGAGGAACGCTCCCCACGCGTATCCCGCCGCCTCGTGCCGCGCGAAGAGGTAGAGCAGGAGGAACATGCCGATGAATAGCGCGATTTTTGTCCCCGTGAGGATGTTTCTTTTCACCCGCGCGCTTTCGAGCGCTCGTCGCGTGTTGTCAAGTTCTTGTTGATAGATTTCCCGTGGCTGCATATCGTTTTGTTAACTGCACGCGAACTTACACGAATCCCCCGGGATTCACAACCTTTCTCCCTCCCGTCAACAGGGCAACGCGCCTTGATCGCTACCCGATGTCGCGCTGTTGACTGCCAATATGACCAATGTCGGCGGCCGATGTCAGAATGTTGGCGGCCGATGTCAGAATGTCGGCGGCCGACAAAGCTCTGTCGGCGGCCGACAAAGCAACGCCGGCAGTTAATCGCGCGGCGGCGGGTACCGGTTATTTCTTGAAAAATCCCGGCAACATGAAGGCGCGTTAGCCCTGGAGATCTTCCTGTAGTTTTCGGGAGGATCGCCCCACCGTGGGACGGGCTGCCGGGAAACGCGGCGAGATCGCCCCGGTGTGGGACGATCTCGCTGTCATTCGCGGGGACGTTGCCCCGCGGCGGGGGCGCGTCGTCGCGGTTGCCGTTACCGCTTGCCGCACTTGTAGCGGTACGCCACGAGTTGTCGCTCCTCGATGGCACACCACGTGAAGGTGTTGTCGCGTTCCTCGTACCACGCGCCGAGCGCCGGCGAGCGGCCGTGTTGCTTGCCGTCGATCACGACGTAGTCGCGCCGGGGGGTGGAGAGGAACGAGTGTGCCCCGTCGACGGAGTAGAGCACCAGCTCCTCCCGGTAGTTGATCCAGAGGCCGGGCAGGAGGTCGCGCCCGGAGACCATGCCGTTGATGTTGACGCGCTCGAGGTTGTTCACCTCGTACTCGTACGCGTGCTTCCCGTCCTCGACCAGGATCAGGCTTTCGACGTCGTCGCGTGCCCTGCTTTCCTTGCCGTTGATGTTGACGAACCATTGCCCGTCGTCGTCGTACGTGTACGCGTATTTCCCGTCCCTGGCCAGGAGCAGGCTCTCGACGTCGTCGTGTGGCCTGCTTTCCTTGCCGTTGATGTTGACGCTCCATAACCCGTTTTCCTTGTAGCAGTACGCGTGTTTGCCGCGCTCGTCGAGGCGGAGGTATCCGACCGCGTCGTATGGCCTGCTTTCCTTGCCGTTGATGTTGACGTGCCACTCGCCGTCGTCGTAGGAGAGGAAGGCGTGGTTCCCGTTCCCGGCCAGGAGCACGTTCCTGACGTCGTCGTGTGGAGCGCTCTCCTTGCCGTTGATGTTGGCGTGCCAGCCGTCGTCGTCCTCGTACGCGAAGGCGTACTTCCCGTTCCCGGTCAGGCGCACGCTCCTGATGTCGTCGTGTTTCTTGCTATTCTTGCCGTTGATGTTGACGCGCGATGACAGGTAGTCCCCGTGGACGTAGATGTATTGCCCGTTCCCGTTCACGCGCATCTCCCCGATGTCTTCGTGCGCCATGCTTTTCGTGCCGTTGACGTTGACGTGCCATTGCCCGTTGTCCTCGTAGCTGTAAATGTAGTTCCCGTTTGCGGCCAGGTGCAGGTTGCCGATGTCGTCGTGTGCCCTGCTCCTCGTGCCGTTGATGTTGACGTACCATTTGTCGTTTTTCCTGTAAGCGTAGGCGTACTGTCCCGGGCACGGGAGGAGGAAGCGCGTGTTGTCGTAAGGGCCTTCTTTTTTGCCGTGGTGGTACACGTGGTAGCTGCCGTCCTTGTAGTAGCGAAACATGTCGAGGCTCTTGCCGCCGCGTTCGTTCATGGCGAACGTGAGCGAGGTGTACGGCGGGTAGGGGCCGTGGACTTTTCCCCTGACGTTGGCGTAGCGCGCGTTTTGCAGGTCGTACTCGATGGCGTAGCCGTTTTTTTCGAGGACGTTCAGGTAGTAGATGGTGATCTCGTCGTCCGTCGTGGCCACGCGTTCGCCGTTGAAGACGAGGGTGAAGGTTTCGTCGCGGGTGTCCTTCGTGACGCACGCGAAGCGACCGGCGCCGGTGCCCGTGCTCGTCATGTCCACGAGGGATTCGAGGCCGGTTTCTATTTCGATGTCGTTTATTCTTGCGATCTCCTCGTGCTCGTCGAGCGTGAAGAGTACCGCACGCTCCGGGTTGACGCCCGGGACGCAGCTCGCGAGCGCCGCGAGGCATAGCGTGATGGTGGTGATGGTTTTCATGTCTCTTTGTGTTTAGATATTAGCCGGGTTCGTTTACCGGTAGTTGTCGCCCCGAAGGTAGCATGAAAAACCCGGGATGCAATGTTTCCCGGCGAGTACGAGCGGGCGGGATGTCTCCCAGGGTTTCGATGCCCGCGTCTACCGCGAGGGATCACCGGCGGGATCCCGCGGTGTTCATACCCGGTCGAGCTTTTTCAGGGCTCGGAGTTTGAGGCGGTACATCTTCAGGATGTTCGGGAGCGCGTCGTGGCGTTCGCACGCGCGGGCGAAGTGGAGGAGTTCTTCTCGCCCGGTGACGCGATGGAGGACGAGGAGTTGCCGGCGGACGAGGCGCAGGTACCCGATGGTGCAGGGGTCGTCCTGGGGGTATCCGGGGAGGTCGCAGCGGTTGAAGCGTAGCCAGAAGCCGAGGTCGAAGCGCGGTAGCTGGCGAACCAGGCCCTCGATGCCCTCGTCGAAGAGGCGGCGCGCGAGGCGGTGTCCCGCGGGATGAAGGGCGTCGGGGACGGCGCGCGTGTAGTCGAGCAACCCGAAGAGCGAGAAGGCGTGCCCGTCGAGCACGCGGGTGGGGGCGGCGGCCACGTATTCCTCGTAGAACGTCTCGCCGGCGGCGCGATCGACGGAGACGCCTCCCTCGGAGATGTCTCTCGTGAAGGGGAGGAGGGCGCCGGTGGCGAGGTGCAGGTAGCGATCGTCGCCGGTCAGTTGCCATGCCCGCGTGAGGATGGAGATGCCGCGTCCCTGCACGAAGGCGGATTTCCAGGGGGCGGTGACGCCGAACTCCGGCTTCGGGACGTCGGTGAGCCAGTAGACACCCTGTTCTTTTTCCTCGCGGGCGTTTCGCGCGAACCAGTTGGCGACGCGCAGGAAATGTTCCCGCTTGGCGGTGTCGCCCGTCGCGAGCCAGGTGTGGAAGAGGGCCAGGCCGTATTGCCCGATGGAGATGGGGTAGTAGTGGAGGCGGGGCGGCGTGACGTCGATGTACGTCGTGTTCAGGGGTATTCCTTCCTCGTCGAGGGAGTGTATCAGGCGGTTGAGTTTCGATCGTTTTTCCTCGAACTTGATGTAGTAGTAGCCCAGCTTTCCCGGCGGGTTGTCCATGTTTACCTCTAGGCGACGGTTGGCGTTGAGGTCGCGGAGGAGTTTCCGTGCCATGAAGAGGCTTTTCCTGGCGTTCATTTCTCGTCCAGTATCGCGACCAGCGCGCGGGTGAGGGAACGACGGGAGTATTCCCGCGCGCGGGAGGGGTCTCGCGGGGCGGAGGGGGTGTCGCGGCACGTTTGCAGGAAGGCGCGTATTCCTTCCTCGTCGTTGTAGTCGAAGGTTTGTCCCGCCTCGCACGAGCGGAGTACGCGTGCGGCTTCCCCGTCCGGCGGGCCGAGGCAGAGGACGGGCGTGCCGGAGGCGATGTACTCGAATAGTTTGCCGGGAAGGTTTCCGCGGCTGCCGGGCGCGTCGGGGATGACGAGCAAGAGCACGGAGGATTGCCGCATCCAGCGGATGGCCGTGGCGTGCGGGACGAAGGGGTGTAGCTCGACGTGCCCGGCGAGCGTTTCGAGTTCGCTGGCGTGTAGCGGGTCTACCTTGCCGGCAAAGCGCAGGCGGGCGGGGGCGTCGACGAGCAACGCGCGTGCGGCGGCGATGAAGGCGGAGAGCGTGTAGTCGGCGGCGAGCGTACCGGTGTAGGTGATGGTGAATTCTTTTTCTTTCGGGCATTCCCCGGTGAAGTCCCGCTCGTCGTGTCCGTTG
>JAIRKS010000168.1 GCA_031259905.1 Odoribacteraceae bacterium | reverse complement strand
GACGGGTCTTTCTTGATGTCGATCCCGGCGGCGCGGTAGTAATACTTGTCGTTGTTTGTCGTGAAGAGCAGCACGTCGACGGTCGACACGTTGTTCTCGACCTTCGTTCCCGGCGTCCGGGTAGCGGGCGACGCGGGCATCGACAGCGACAACGTCACGAGCGCCGCGCTGTCGCTCGCCTCGAGGAGGGCCGCCTTCTCCCCACCGTCGAGGTCTCGCACGCAAGAGGAAAAGAGAGTCGCTATGACGACTATAAAGCTTGTTAAGAGGGAAGTTATTGTTGTTCTCATGGCCCGTTCAGTTAAGAGGTAAGAAACGGGCCGCTGGAGCGTTATTCGATGCGAGAGCCCTGTGTGTGTGTGTGTGTGTGTGTGTGTGTGTGTGTGTGTGTGTGTGTGTGTGTGAGGTAGTCATAATTCCTGACACCTGCAAGCCCCTCACACGTAAAAATCCTTAAAGCGTCAACCTGCTCCATGTTAGTTGTTTTATGATATTTATCGTTCATGTATCGTATTCTTTTGGTACATTATGTTTCGTGATTTGTATCTCACGGGGCGAATGTAGCGCGTTTTTCTTTACCATGAAACAATCCCCCTCCATTTTTGACTATTTTTTTTCGCGTCGGGCTATTTCCCGGCGTGGCGCACCATTCCCGCGTCGGTACATTCCTCCAGCAACGCGGAGAGAGGGCGGGACAGGACGGGGTGGATGAACGAGGGGATAAGCTCGACGAGAGGGACGAGCACGAAGCGGCGGGAGGGGATTCGTGGATGAGGGAGGGTAAGGTCGGGGTGGTTCATGACCCGCGCGCCGTGGAAGAGGATGTCAACGTCGATAGGGCGGGAGGCGTAGCGCGTGGCCGTGTCGCGCAGCCGTCCCAGGCGTCGTTCGACCTCCATGCAGTGCCGCAGCACGTCGAGCGGGTCGCGGGTGACGCGGTAGATCACCACCCGGTTGTAGAAAGAGGTATCGGCGGTAAAGCCCCAGGGGTCGCTCTCGTAGAGGGCGGATCGTCGTTCTTCCGTGCCGATGGTGTCCAGCAGGGCGATCGCGCGGTCGATATTCCCGGCGCGATCCCCCTGGTTGCTGCCGAGGATCAGCACGACGTGCGCGGGGTCAGGCGTACGGTTTCTTGTAGTACGGTTTTTTTCCTGCATTCGTTCTTCCCGGCTGCCTGTTCGTGTTCGGGAGGTGATTCGGGAAGCCGTTTTGGTTCTTCCCTGTTTTTTTCGGCGCAACGGGTTCCCTGTAGCGGGTGAGGACAAGTCCATCGGGGATCTCGATGTTCTCGTTCATGGCGCGGATGTCGTCGAAAATCCTGTCGTCCTCGACGGAATCGCTGTTCCACTCCTGGAATGACTTTTTCATGTGGTTGGCGGCGAGGATGAGGAGATCTTTCTTCTGTTCCTCGCTTTCGAGGGTGTCGATCTTCTGGAGCATTTTCTCCGCCATAGCCCCGTAGTGTTTCAGCTTGATGGTTTTTTCCCCGTACTCGATCTTCTCCGGTTTCCCCGCCAGGCTCTCCCTGGAGGGCACGGGGTACGGGGTGTCGATGTCGAGGTTGAAGCCGGACATGATCGCGAGGTGATCCCACAACTTGTGCCTGAAGTCGAGGATGTCTCTCAGGTGCGGGTAGAGATTGCCCATCACGTTAATCACTGTTTTTGCTGCCCGGTTGCGTTCTTCCCGGTCTTCGATGGTGGCGATTTCATCCACCATATTCTGAATATGTCTCCCGTACTCCGGGAGGAGTAATCTTTTTCTTTGCGTGTTATAGTCCATCGTGGATTGAGTTTTTCTTTAAAATTTCACGCGCGCGGTGGGAGTGTTTTACCTTAATTATTCCCGGTAGGCGCGTTCGCGTGTGGTATTATTTCGATGCGCGGCGCAAATGTAAAGTTTTTTTTCTTTTCCTCCCTCTCTTCATTCTTTTTCCGCGAGTAGTTTCGCGAATTTTAACAGGAGCACCTTCGCCCCGTGCTTCGCGAAATAGACCCTGGCCTTCCGGTTGCCTCCCAGCCCGTCGACGGCGAGCACTTTCCCGGCGCCGAAGCTGGAATGGTACACGAGGAGGCCCGGCACGATCTCTTCCCTCTCGACGGGATGCAGGCGGGAGTGGTCGATCTCCTCCACTTCCACGCGTTCGTCGGGTATCGCGACGCGTGCGCGTGCCGTTGCCGTCGCCGTTGGCGCGCGTCGCGGGGCGGTGATGGCGAGGAAGTCCGGTGAGATCTCGCTGATGAAGCGTGAGGGGCGGGGGGAGGTGATCTCGCCGTTGCGGTAGCGGGTCAGGGCGTGCGAGAGCACCAGCCGCTTTTCCGCGCGCGTCAGGGCCACGTAGAACAGGCGGCGCTCCTCCTCGAGGTCTTGCGCGGAGTGGGCGCTCGGGGCCGACGGGAAGAGGGACTCCTCCAGCCCGACGACGCAGACGGTGGGGAACTCGAGCCCCTTGGCGGAGTGGATGGTCATCAGCGTCACTTTTGGGACGTTGTCCTGCTTCTCGTTATCCTGGTCGGTGAGCAGGGCGACTTCGGCGACGAAGCGGGCGAGGCGGTCCTCGTTATTCTCCTTGTAGGCTGTCTCGGAGAAGGCTTTCACGGCGTTGAGCAGCTCCTCGACGTTTTCCTTTCTCGACACGCCTTCCGGGCTTTTGTCCGCGGCGAGGTCGGCGATGATCCCGGAGGTTGCTGCCACGTGCCGGGCGACGGTGTACGCTCCCTCGTCGCGCGCCATCGCGGAGAAGCCGGTGATCATCTCCCTGAAGGGGAGCAGGCGACGCGTTGTCCCGGCGGGAAAGCGGTCGAGCCGCTCGACATTTTCCAGGACGTTCCAGGTGCTCGTGTCCTGTTGCCGGGCGATCTCCTGGAGGTGCTCGACGGTCGTGTCGCCGATTCCCCGGCGGGGGTAGTTGATGACGCGTCGCAGCGCCTCCTCGTCCTCCCGGTTGACGGCGAGGCGGAGGTATGCCAGCAGGTCCTTGACCTCCTTGCGCTGGTAGAAGGAGGTGCCGCCGTAGACGCGGTAGGGGATGTTCAGCTTGCGCAGTGTCTCCTCGAAGAGGCGCGACTGGGCGTTGGTGCGGTACAGGATGGCGAAGCGGCTGTAATCCTGTCGCTCGTCGCGCGCGATGCGGTAGATCTCGTTGACGACCTGCACGCTTTCCTCCCTGTCGGAGAGGGCGCGGATGATCTTGATCTTTTCCCCCTCCTCGTTCATCGAGAAGAGCGTCTTGGGGATCTGCTCCTTGTTGCGCGCGATGACGCTGTTGGCGGCCCCGACGATCGTCGTCGTCGAGCGGTAGTTTTGCTCGAGCTTGTAGAGGGAGTATCCGGGGTAGTCGTTCTTGAAGTTGAGGATGTTCTCGACGCGTGCGCCGCGGAACGAGTAGATGCTTTGCGCGTCGTCGCCCACGACACATATATTATGGTGTAGCGCGGAAAGTTTCTTGATGATGAGGTACTGCGAGTAGTTCGTGTCCTGGTACTCGTCGACGAGCAGGTACTCGAACTTCTGCTGGTACTTCTCTAGGATGTCGGGGAAATCCCTGAAGAGGATATTCGTCTGCAGGAGCAGGTCGTCGAAGTCCATCACGTTATTCTTCTTGCAGCGCGCGGCGTACCGGGTGTACACCTCGTGTATTGCCGGTTTCTTCGCGATCTTGTCCGCTTGGCGGATATTCTCGGACTGCGCATACGCCCCCGGGGTGATCAGCATGTTCTTCGCCATCGAGATTCTCGCCTGCACGTCGTTGGCTTTATAGACCTTATCGTCAAGGCCCAGCTCCCTGACGAGCTGCTTGATCATGTTCCTGGAGTCCTGCGCGTCGTAGATCGTGAAATCCGGTGAATAGCCCAGCGCGGTGGCCTCCACGCGTAGAATCCTGCCGAAGATCGAGTGGAACGTCCCCATCCACAGGCTGGCCGCCTGCGTCTCGCCCACGAGGGAGGCCACGCGGCGTTGCATCTCCCTCGCCGCCTTGTTCGTGAACGTCAATGCCAGCACGCGGTAGGCCGGCACGCCGTCGCTCAACAACTGCGCGATCCGGTAGGTCAACACGCGCGTCTTGCCCGACCCGGCCCCGGCGATGACCAGCGCCGGACCTCCCGCGTGTATCACGGCTTCCAGCTGACTGCTATTTAACTCACTTGAAAAATCCACGATGCCTTGTCTTTGATTGATACCACGCGAAGGTAGTAAAAAGCGCGAGGCAGGTCAACGCTCCCGTGCATCACGGGCCGGAACTTGCCCGCGGCGGCAGGGTCGTCCCAGAGTGGGGTGATCTTCCTGCAGTTTTCGGGAGACCGTCCCAGAGTGGGGCGATCTCGCCGCAATTTGCAGGAGAATCGCCCCACACTGGGAAACTCTCGCCGAAATTGCAGGA
>JAIRKS010000016.1 GCA_031259905.1 Odoribacteraceae bacterium | reverse complement strand
GGTTTTTTCATCCCCGCACCCTGACCAGGCAGGGGGAAAATGTTTTCCCCCTGCACCCCCTCCAGCCCGTAGCACGGGCAGGCATTAAGCTGGCCGGGCGTGACGGGGAAAACTTGAAGTACGGGCGATGTAGCTTCCGGTAGAGGGGCAACAAGCGAGGGAGTATATTTGCAGTTTCCTGCAAGTATCCTCCCTCGCTTGTTGCCCCTCTACCGGAAGCTTGATTTCCGTTCATCACGTCATCCCGTCATGTCCGGCCAGTTTTTTGCCCGCCCATGCTAATGGGCTGGAGGGGGTGCAGGGGGGAACCACTTCCCCCCTGCCTGGTCAGGGGAGCGGGGTGGGAGCGATCTGTTGCCAGTGCCAGGCGTTTCGCAGGGTATCCTCGATGGGAGTAGATGCTTTCCAGCCGAGCGTTTGATTAGCGAGCGTCGTGTCGGCCCACACCTTCTCGATATCCCCGGCGCGTCGCGGGACAATCCGGTAATTCACCTTCACGCCGGTAGCCCGTTCGAAAGCGCGGATAATCTCGAGAACGGAAAGCCCGCGGCCCGTCCCGATATTAAAATACTCGTGATTGCGCTCGTTCCTCCCGTCCAGCAGACGTCGGATGGCGATCACGTGCGCCCGCGCGAGGTCGACCACGTCGATATAATCGCGGATAGCGGAACCGTCGGGCGTGTTATAATCATCGCCGAAAACCCGCAACTCGTCGCGTATCCCGGCGGCCACCTGCGTGAGGTAGGGAATCAGGTTATTCGGGACGCCGACGGGCAGCTCGCCGATACGCGCCGACGGGTGCGCGCCGATCGGGTTAAAATAGCGCAGGGCGATCACGTTCAGCGCCGGTTCCACGCGGGTAACGTCCCGGAGAATATCCTCGCACATCATCTTGGTGTTGCCGTAAGGGGACTCGGCCTCGCGCCTCGGCGTGGCCTCGGTGACGGGTAGCGTCTCCGCCTGCCCGTAGACGGTGCACGAGGAGGAGAAGACGAGGCCGGGCACGCGGTGGGCGCGCGCGCCGACGATGACGTTCAGCAGGGAGTTGATGTTATTCGCGTAATACTCCAGCGGTTTCTCCACGGACTCCCCGACAGCCTTGAGGGCGGCGAAGTGGATGATGGCGCACGTGTCGCGGTGTCGCGAGAAAAGATCGCACGTGGCGGGCGCGTCGGTGAGGTCGACACGTTCAAAGACGGGGCGCTTCCCGGTGATTTGCTCGATGCCGTCGAGCACCCCGATGTTCGAGTTGGAGAGGTTGTCCGCGATGACGACCTCGAAGCCTTCCTGTTGCAATTCCACGACGGTGTGCGAGCCGATGTATCCCGTGCCGCCGGTGACAAGTATTTTCATGATCCTGTTCGTTTTATTAATAAATAATATTAGCGGCACGAAGGTAAGCATTATTCGTTCGAAAGACGCGGGAGGACACGCCCCGGCCGCTCGCTTTTTTTGCTATCTTCGCGACATGGAAACATTCATCACGTACATCGAAGAGCTGGTATACCTGCACGACCAGGTAGTTATTCCCGGCCTGGGGACGCTGGTCGCGCGTCCGGGGAGCGCCGTTATCAAGCGCGGAGTGGTATTTCCCCCGTCGCGGGTCGTGTCGTTCAACCGGCACGCGCGTCACGACGACGGGATACTCGCGGGATGGGTCGCGCGACGGGAAGGGATCGACGCGCGGAAGGCCAACGCGCGGGTGGCGCGGTTCCGCGATTCGCTGCTCGACAGGCTGGAGGGGGGAGAGACGGTGGCCGTCGGCTCGTGCGGCTCTTTCTCTGCCGGCCGCGGGGGGCGTCTCCTGTTCCATTCATCCGGGCGCGACCTGCTGGCCGACGTGACGGGGATGTTGCCCCTCCCGCTGGCGAGGGGAGAAGAGATTCGCGTCGGGTCGGGCCTCATCACGCGAATCATCGGGTACGGGATCTCGGCGGCGGTCATCACGGGCATCATCGCCATCTCTCAATCCGGGCTATTCCGCCCCGACCATCGCGCAGAGAACGCCACCTTGCAGCCCGCGCCCCCCGTCAAGGAGCGGGTGATCACGAGGAGTCCCGTCATCGTCTCTCCCCGCCACGACTTTGTCGATTACACCCCCGCCCTTTGACGAGCGCCGCCGCCGCCGCGAGGAGCACGTACAGGGGAACGAGGAACGAGACGGCTATCGCGCGGAAAACAAGGAGCGCGAGGAGCGCGAGGATCAAGTAGGAATACAACCAGCGGTTGCTTGCCCAGGCAAACGATACGATCTTCAAGGAGAACATGGGCAACCCCGAAATCAATAACACAGAAAAGAAGAGCACGCACGCGGCCAGTAGCCACGGGTTACCCCACGTCGCGTCGTACAGGCACGGGGCGTGATGTCGCGCGAAAAGCAGCGACACCCAGAAGAGGGCGTGCGCCGGCGTGGGCATCCCCCGGAAAGAGTGGTCTTGCCGCGTGTCGAGGTTAAAAACGGCCAGGCGGTAGGCCGAGAACGCGGGGATGATCACGGGCAGGTACGGCAGCACGCTCGTCCACCGCGCGTCCGCGGGCAGCGCGTCCCTGATCAGCACGTGGGCGAGCAGGGCCGGCACTACCCCGAAACTGACGACGTCCGCCAGCGAGTCCAGCTCCTTCCCCATCGCCGAGGTCACGCGCAGCAGCCGCGCGAGCAAGCCGTCGAGGAAGTCAAAGAGCATCGCCAGCAGGACGAGCGCCGCCGCGAGGAGAACCCGCTCGTGCAGGACGAGAAAAATGGCCGCCGCGCCACACGTGGCGTTCAGGCAGGTAACCAGGTTCGGGAGATGTTTTTTCATAACGTTACATTGTTTACAGGGACGAAAGTACGGTTTTTAGCCGGACAAACCGCGTTTTCATTACATTTGCCACCAAAGCAAGACGACCATGACCAAGTTTCTTATCATCCGCTTCAGCTCCATCGGCGACGTCGTGCAGTGCATGAACGTGATCGACGACATCGTTCACCGCTTCCCCGACGCGGAGATCCACTGGATCGCCAGGGAGGAGATGACGCCGCTCTTGCGGGCGGACGGACGGGTGCACGCCTGGGGGTTCGACCGGGAGAGCGGCCTCCGCGGCCTGCTGCGCGTCGCCCGCCGGCTCAAGGCGGAACGCTTCGATTACCTCTACGACGCGCACAGCAACATCCGGTCGGGTATCCTGAAGGCGGTGCTGCTCTCCCCGCTCGAGGAACTGCTGCACCGGGCGCCGCGACACGTGACGCGGCACAAGGAGCGCTGGAAGCGCTTCCTCCTGTTTCGCCTTGGCGTCAACCTCTTCGACAAGCCGTTCCGGGGGGTCGACTCGTACCGGAAGCCGCTGCGAGAATGGGGAATTACCCGTTTCGACGGGCCGCGGGCCGGCTGGCACTTCCCGCCGGACTTCAGCGCGCGCCTCGACGGGCACGTCCGGGAGAACACGATCACGCTCGTCCCCTCCGCCAACTGGGAGATGAAGCGATGGCCCGTCGCGCGGTGGCAGGAGCTTGTCCGGCTGTTGCCGTCGCGCCGTTTCCTGCTGCTGGCCGGCCCCGCCGACGCATTCTGCGAGGAGATCCGTGCCGTCGACCCGGGACGGGTGACGAATCTCGCCGGGAAGACTTCCCTGCTGGAATCGTGTTACATGATCAAGATCTCGCGGCTGGTGATCAGCGCCGATACCGGCTTGCTGCACGTCGCCGATCTCTTCGACGTGCCGTGCCTCGCGCTGATGGGGCCGACGGCCTTCGGCTTCCCGGCAGGGCCGCGGGCAACGGTCATCGAGGCCGACCTCCCCTGTCGACCCTGCACGAAGGACGGGAGAGGACGCTGCAAGCGCGCCCGCTCGTGCATGGAGGAGATCACGCCGGGGATGGTGGCCGACCGGGCACGTTCCCTCGCGCCCGTTGATTAGTTCCCCCGGTTATTCCCTTTTTATTTCCTTGAAGGTGACGATAAAGGTAGTGCCGACGCCGACCTCGGTCTCGAAGCGTATCGTCCCGCCCATGCTCTCGACGATCCGGTAAGAGATCGGTAAACCGAGGCCCATTCCTCCCGACTTGGTCGTGAAGTTCGGCTCGGCAACGCGATCCCGCGTGGCCTCCGGGATGCCGACGCCGTTGTCTTTTACGGAGAGGATAACCTGCCCGTCGCGTCGTTTCAGCCCGACGGTGATCTCCCCCTGGCGTCCTTCCGGGATGCTCTGCCCGGCGTTCTTCAGCAGGTTCACCAGCACGCGGTTGACCTGCTCCTTGTCGCCGAAGAGGAATATCCCCTGCTCGACCTCCGTGAGCATCCACGCAACCTCGTCGGCGAATAGCCTGGCGCACCCGTCGACCATCTCGCTGAAATTAAACCACTCGTTGTTGGCCACGGAGACCTTCGCGAAGTCGGCGAACGCGCTGGCGATCGCGGCCATGTGATCGATCTGCTCGATCAGTACGGAGGAGATCTCCTCGAAGCGGGCGCGCGCGCGTTCCGCGTCGTTCCCCTTCAGGGCGCGCTGGAGGAACTGGATGTTTAGCTTCATCGGCGTCAGGGGATTCTTCACCTCGTGGGCGATTTGCCTGGCCATCTCCTGCCAGGCGGCCTCCCGTTCCACGCGTGCGAGCCGCCGCACGCTCTCCTCGAGCTTGTCGACCATGTCGTTGTACTCTTTCACGAGCGCGCCCACCTCGTCCTGCTTGTTGTAGATGATCCTCTCGTTCTTCCCGCCGGGGCGCGTCAGGCGCAGCTTCTCGTTGACCATCCGCAGCGGCTTGACCATCCGCTCGGCTACCACGCGGGAGAGGAAAAGGGTGAGGATGATCACGATGATCGCCACGTTGACGGAGATGATCACGAGGAAGAAGATGTCGCGGTTCAGCTCGTCGCTCTTCGAGAAGTAAGGGACGCCCAGGATGTACCTCTTCCCGTTTTCCAGCTCCAGCGGCATGTACACGGCCATGTAGGACAGTTCCCCGATGCGCTCCTCCTGCACGAAGCTGTTCGCGTGTTCACGGGCGATGCGCCGGTAAGCCTCCGGGTTCAGGAGCATCCCGTCCAGCCCCTTCTCGAAGATCAGCGGCAGGGAGGTTGCCACGAGTTCCCCGCCCGTGGAATAGATATTGACGTCCACTTGTATCGCGTCGGCCATCCGTTCCAGCTCCCGCGTGATTCCCGGCCATTCCGCGGCCTCCACCTGCTCGTACTGTTCCAGCTCCCGGTTGACGAAGCGCGAGAGCCTGAGCACTTCCAGCGACTGCCGGCGCTCGTACCCGGCGGAGATCGTCATGATGCTCAACCACGTCGTGACGAGCATCAGCCCGCACACCAGCACGAGGATGTTGTCGCGGATGCGTCGCTTGAAGCTCGCGTCGCGCGGTCGCCACCGCGTGCCGGACTGGAAGAAGATCCCGTAGGAGGAGAAGAGCAGGCACGCCAGGATCGCGTACAGGACGTTCAGGCTGTAAGGCGCGAAGAATCCCTTGCCGAGGCTGATGATGAAGAGGCCGGATTCCCCGACGGGGATCATCATGTGCGTGTACCCGTTCGATTCGGTCGCCTTCACGTGCGCGTACTCCCTGTCGGGGAGCGGCAGCGTCCGCTCGTAATTGTAATCCCCGTGGGAGTAAAGCAACCGCCCGTCCTTGTACTTGGCGTGGGAATAGGGGTACATGCCCGACACCGGGCGTGCCGGCTCTCGCGAGAGAATCTGCTGGTAACCGGGACGGTCGTGCTCCATCTTCGAGTCGAAGCGGAAATACAGCCGCCTCCCCGGCGGGAAGTCGAAGCGACCGATGTAGGTCGTGAACCCGTCGAAGTCCTCTATGTTATAGAACGACGTGCCGTCGATGGGGACGCCCGCCGAGTCAATCAACCCGTCCCACGCGGCGGACGCGGAGAGGTCGACCTTCCCCGTGTAGTGATACCCGGTAAGATCCGTCAGCCGCTCCAGCAGGAAGCGGGAGACCACCTCCTCGTCCCCCGCGCGCATCAGGGAATCCAGCGTCCTGGAGTGACGAACCTTCTGGTCGACCTCCACCAGCTTTTCCTCGAACGACGCGTCGCGCTCGCGGATGATCTCGGCGGCATACCCTGCCCTCACGGCCCACTCCCGCTGCATCTCGCTCGTCCGGGAAAGCCCCGTGATGTAGATCGCCACCAGCACGATGGCCACGAGAAAGACGCTCTTCCTCGCCTCCCCCTTCACCGCGTACGCGTTCGCCACCAGCAGCCCGTGCAGCAGCAGCGCGAAGAGGCAACCCCTCCACGTGATCGTCAACTCCAGCAGCTCGCTCGCCGCCGCGAAGCCGCACCACGTCACGACGATCCCGGCCACCGTCTCCCGTGCCTGGAAGAGGCGGGAAAAGTAACGGGCGCTCCCGTCCATCAGCACCAGCAGCCCCATCGCGCCGATCATCAGCGTCCCGAAGGCGACGATCGAGGAGGCGTCGACGTGCATGACCCGCGCGACGTTCAGGCTCACCAGCGTGTCGCCGATCAAGGAGTCGATCGAGTAAGAAAGGATGTTCATGTACGCGAACGTGAGCAGCAGCAGCCCGAACATGACCGCGTAGCGGCATCTCCCCGGCAGGCGCGCCGGCTGGAAGTACTGGAAGGTGATGAAGAAGAAATGTACCGCGCAGAAGATCGAGATGAAAAGATCGCCCACCGGCCAGGCGAGATTCCAGTGGCTCGCGCTCGCCTGGTAGAGCGCGAGGTGATAAAGCGAGTGAGGCACCTCGAAGTACCGCGTCACCCCGCACAGGAGCGTGAAGACAACGATAAAAACCGCGGCGCGCGTCAATCGCCCGCGCGTCGTCACGGCCCGCGCGAGCAGCAGCTTGTACGCGTAGAAGAGCAAGTACAGCGCGATCGCGTAGAAAACAAGAACGAGGTAATTCGGCCCGCGATCCACCTCTCCCACCGCCTCGTCCACGCGGGCGAGCGGCGTCCCGTGGCGGTCGCGCAGGACGACGCCGCCCGGCGCGTCATCCGGGAGAACGCGCACGCGGCTGGATCCCAGCGCCGGGTTCACGCGATTCTTCACGTACCTGTTCGCGTGCGGGTAATCGTCCTGGATAAAAATCAGCGCGAAGTACTCCATGTCACCGGTCGCCCGGCGGCGCACCTCGTAGTACGCGTTATTCAACTTCACCATGCCGCCGGCGCGCAACGTCTCGTGAAGCCCCGGCGCGCCGACCCGCTCGTTGTTCCAGTAGACCAGCCGTCCCTCTTTGAAGCACAGCAACGAGAAATCCTTGAACTTCCACGGCATCCAGTGCGGCTCGCGTTCCCCACGCAACTCGCCGAGCAGCTCGTCGGCCCACCGTTCCTCGCGGTGCAGGGCGCGCTCGAGGACGGCCAGCCGCTGGCGGTCGGAGCGGGGGGCGAAGACCGATTCCCACAGCGACGCCGCGGAGACACATCCGGTGGCCAGCAACAACACGATCACGATCCGTCTCATCGCCTTGCCTTATTCGTGGTGATACGCCTCGCCGCGGGCAATCGTCATCGCCCGGTACAACTGCTCGAGGAAAATAACCCGCGCCATCTGGTGAGAGAACGTCATCCGCGACAACGATACCCGCTCACGCGCCCGCTCGTACACCCGCCCGGAGAAGCCGTACGCCCCGCCCGTCACGAACACCAACCGCCGCGCACCCTCCCGCGCCTTCCGCTCCAGGTACGCCGAGAACTCCACCGACGAGTACTCCGTGCCCCGCTCGTCGAGCAGCACCACCGTGTCCGTCTCCTCCAGGCACGACAGGATCAACTCCCCCTCGCGCTCTTTCAGGAGGGACTCCGTCAGCGCTCCCGCGTGCTTCGCGCCGGGGATCACGCGCGTCTCGAGGGAAACGTAATGCTTCAACCGCCGCGCGTAGTCCTCGAGCCCTTCCCGCGCGTACGCGACCGTCGTCTTCCCGATCATCAGTAAACAAATCTTCATCTCGTGTAACTTTCGAGCGAAAGTACAGCTTTTTCGCGCCTCCTCGCGGGAAATGGGAAAAAAACTCCCTATATTCGCGCCTGTCGATGGGGACAGAACAGAAACCATCGCCGGGTCCTATAGCTCAGCCGGTCAGAGCACCTGACTCATAATCAGGGGGTCCTTGGTTCAAGCCCAAGTGGGACCACGCCCAAAGAGAGATTAGCTTTTAAGCGACACCACGATGAACGAGAAGAAGTTCGTTTTACCGGAAAACTTCTTCAAGCAGTTCAAGAACAAAGAGACTTCCAGCATTTTCCCCATTCCATCTTCAAGCAGGGCGTTGAAAAATACCCCACCAAATGAAAAGTCTACCACACCAAATGAAAAATCTACCACACCAAATGAAAAGTCTACCACACCAAATGAAAAGTCTACCACACCAAACAGAAAGTCTACCACGCCAAACAGAACGTCGGTCGATAATTTTTCGTATCCTCGCGTGAGATATTCACGCGTTAACACCAACACCCGATGAAAACACATTACCTCCTCCTCCTCTCGTGCCTCCTGCACGCGTGCTCCCCGGAAAAAGAACCGGTAGTCGTCCCTCCCCCCGTCGAGGAGCCCGCCCCCGGTGAGGTGAAAATGAAAAGCTACGACGTCATCATGCACCAGGGAAACGACCGCCTCGTCCTGCGCGGGGTCATCGACCACGCCGGGCGGCAAATCACGCTCCCCGCCCCCGGCAACCAGCGACGCGTGATCGACATCGACTCGGCCGTCGCCGAGTTCACCGCGAGCGATGCCGTCGCGTCAGTCATCGTGGGCGACGTCCTCCAGTCCAGCGGGAACACGCCGAACGACTACCGCCGCGACTTCACCTGCACCCTCGCCGGCGACGGGGGAGACACCGTGCACTACACCGTCAAAACGTTCGCCGCGCCACAGACAACCGGCCTCCCCGTGATCTCCATCAACACGGGAGGCGTGCCGATCACCGGCAAGACAAACTACGTCCCCTGCACGCTCTCCCTCTCGGACCCCGGAGACAAGGAAAACGACCGGGAAATCACCCTCTCCGCCGACGGCATCCGCCTACGGGGGAACACCACGATGAATTACGACAAGAAACCCTACCGCCTGAAATTCGACAAAAAAGAGGGCTTCTTCGGCCTCGGAAAAGCGAAAAGCTGGGTACTGCTCGCCAATTACCTCGACCCGACGCTGATGATGAACACCGTGGCCTTCGAGCTGGGAAGACGCTTCGCCGAACAACGGCAGGGAACGCGGCCATTCGTCAACAGCGCCAACCACGTGGAACTGTTCATCGACAACGGCTACGTCGGCAGCTACCTCCTCACGGAACAGCTGCAAGTAAACGAACACCGGGTGAACATCGACGAGGACAACGGCTACCTCCTCGAGCTTGACTCGTACTACGACGAGGACAACAAGTTCAAAATAACCATGTATCCCGGCGGGACAGAGCTGCCCGTCAACATACAGTCGCCGGAAGACGACGCCGGGGCAACAGCCCTCGCCGCCATCCGGGCAGACGTGCAACTGCTGGTCGATCGCCTGACGAACAACCGGCAGTTCAACCAGCCCGACGAACGCTACCGCGAGCTGATCGACATGACGTCGACCGTGGACTTCCTCGTGATCAACGAAATCGTCGGAAACCAGGAACTGCAACACCCGAAAAGCACCTACATGTACAAGGACGCGGGAGACCCGTGGTCGTTCGGCCCCCTCTGGGACTTCGACTGGGCGTTCGGCTACACCGAGAGCGGCTTCTCCTACTTCGCCGACTACAAGACGACCCGCTTCCTCTTCAGCGCCTCCACGAACTTCCGCGGCGACCCCCGCGCGGGAAACGTCTTCTTCGCGCAGTTCTTCCTCGACCCCGTCTTCCGCGCGGCATACAAGGCGCGCTGGAACGAAATGAAACCGCGCTTCTCGACCATCACCGACTTCATCGAGGAAACAGGAAACAAACTCTCCCGGTCGGCCGCCCAAAACAAAATCCGGTGGAACAACCACTACGCCGCCATCAACCACGCCAACGAGGTCGCCCGCATGAAAGCACACCTGACCGCCCGCGTCAACTACCTCGACGGCGTGATCAACGGCAACAACTGGTAACCGTCGCGACAGAAATATTACCTTCGCGAGACATTCACGTTAAAAACAAATACCATGTACGGAAAATTTCAAGAACACCTGAAAGCCGAAATCCTCGCCACCCGCGAGGCCGGGCTATACAAGAATGAACGCGTCATCACCTCCCCGCAAGGAGCGGAAATCACCCTCGACACGGGAGAAACCGCCCTCAACTTCTGCTCCAACAACTACCTCGGCCTCTCCGCCCACCCGGCAGTCATCGAGGGAGCACGCCGCGCGCTCGACAGCCGCGGCTACGGCATGTCCTCCGTGCGCTTCATCTGCGGCACGCAAGACATCCACAAGCAACTGGAAAACAAAATCTCCACCTTCTTCTCCACCGAAGACACCCTCCTCTACGCCGCCTGCTTCGACGCCAACGGAGGCATCTTCGAACCCCTCTTCGGAGCGGAAGACGCCATCATCTCCGACGAACTCAACCACGCCTCCATCATCGACGGCGTCCGCCTCTCACGCGCCGCGCGATACCGCTACAAGCACGCCGACATGGCCGACCTCGAGGAACAACTGAAACTCGCGCGCGCCCAACGCTTCCGCGTCATCGTCACCGACGGCGTCTTCTCGATGGACGGAGACATCGCACGCCTCGACGAAATCTGCGCCCTCGCCGAACAATACGAGGCACTCGTCATGGTCGACGACAGCCACGCCGCCGGATTCATCGGCCCCACCGGCCGCGGCGCCGCCGAACATCACGGCGTCACCGACCGCGTCGACATCCTCACCGGCACCCTCGGCAAAGCCCTCGGCGGCGCCCTCGGCGGATTCACCACCGGCAAAAAAGAAATCATCGAAATCCTCCGCCAACGCTCCCGCCCCTACCTCTTCTCCAACTCCCTCGCCCCCTCCATCTGCGGCGCCTCCATCGCCGTCTTCGACATGCTCTCGGCCAGCACCGACCTGCGCGACCGCGTCATGGAAAACGCCGCCTACTTCCGCGCCGGCCTCACCGACGCCGGCTTCGACCTGAAACCCTCCGCGTCGGCCATCTGCGCGCTCATGCTCTACGACGCCGTCCTCTCGCAACAATTCGCCGCCGGCCTCCAGGAAGAACACGTCTACGTCGCCGGCTTCTACTACCCCGTCGTCCCCCGCGGGCAAGCCCGCGTCCGCGTCCAACTCTCCGCCGCGCACACGCGGGAACAACTCGACCGCGCCCTGGCAGCCTTCATCAAAGTAGGGAAAAAACTGTCCGTCATCTAACGCGACGCCTCCCGCTCCTGCCCCCGCTCCTGCCCCCGTTGCCGGTACAGGCAGCGGGGGCTTAACGTGCACGTCCCGCACGCCGGCGCGCGCCGCGTGCACACCAACGCGGCAAAATCGAGAATCGCCCAGTTCAACTCCTTGCAACGACGCACCTCGACAATATCATTCGCCAGCGCCTGCACCGCCTTATCGTGACGCACGTCCATGAACTCCCCCGCGTTAAAATAACGCTTCAGCACGCGCGACATGTTCACGTCAAGCAACGGCCTTCGCCCCCGCAACACGAACAACTCGTACGCGTTGATCACGTACAGCCCGGCAAACCCCGAATCGGCCAGCTCGCCGGAAGACTCCGGCACGCGCCCGTGGCGACGCTTGATCCCCTGCCCCAGCTTGTAAAGCCGCCGCGCGCGGTGACGGTACAACCCGAGAGGCCGCATAACCTCCTCCAGCTCCTCGATCGTCGCGCGAGAGAGCGCCTCCCAGTCGGGATACTTCTCGAAAAAACACGTGTAATACCGGGCGACCGTCCCGGCCCGGGTGCGCTGCAAGAGAATCTCCGACAGGATCTGCCGGTACTTGGACGCGGTAGGATCGCGCCACGGGAAATCCCGCCCGTTCTCGTCGAACCACCTCAACAAGTTGCGCTGCAGGAACTGTATCATGACCTCTCTCATTGTCACCTTCCGTTTTACTCCCTGCAAATCTACGAAAATAACACCGCCCCACGCGACTTCCCCCCGCTCAAGCGAACTCGAGAGGAGATGTATAACACGACAAAATGTCGGAAGTGCATCGCGTGCACGCGATGTACCTCCGACAATTGTATGATCAAGGAAAATGAGCATATTCCTTGATCACGCGATCATGCAATCAAGGTTCTAACACTACCCACGCGACAGAATAAGCGCGAGTTACCGCTATTTCACTACCGGAATAGATAGCCGTCTTTTCTTCTTCATCGAGCACGCCGCCAATTTTCTCTAACGTTACGGGAAATTCCTTCCCGTCTACTTCCACGCGATAGCAATAGTTCGTGGTCGATACTCCATCCTCGTCTATTGGAGGTAGTTTGTCTTTACGTGATTTCCAGTAGGAGACGATCGTGTGTTTCGCGTCATCGCCAAACACGTGGGGACAAGCCAGCTCGTGGATGACTTTATCTTCCACGGGGTACTTTGAAAAAGTCATTTCTTGGATACCCAAGCATTGATATCCATTGAACCTGGATAATAAGACGTGACGGTTGAATGGGTTAGGTCCCAAAAAGGGAGGATGCCTGTCCGGTACGATCGCTTGCCCGCACGTGTATTCCCCGGCATCCACGCCGGCAATGGTTCCTTCTTTCTTTTCTATATCAAAATCAGGTGGTAAAAAAGCATTCGTGTAGGAAATTCCTTTTACTTTATCTGTTCCTGACTCATCCTGGAAACTAAGATGTAACTCGTAAAAACGAAATGAAAGACCGACGAGCGGTATCTCTTCGGGATTATCACGATTACAGCCCGATATAATGATCGGGAACAAGCCGATGAATAGTACAAGTTTCATAATATCTCAAGTTTATTGGTTGGGAGAAACGTAAATATATGGTTAAACAGTTTTTTCCCTGAAACAGGTGAATGATTACCGGTTTTTCTTAAGATGTCCCACTCCCGGTCCCGCCCCCGCGGGTTAGAGAACATGTCGATCGTTCTCCCCGGCCGGGAAGGCATAAAGCAAACCGGGACAAACACCCCTCCACGTTGCCCGGTGCTCCCCGAATGTTGCCCGATGCTCCCCGAAAATCGCCCGGTGCTCCCCGAAAATCGCCCGGTGCTCGTGAAATGATAGTTGACTTCCGACGAAAGTCAGTTGACTTCCGTCGCGAGATAATTATCTCGCGTCGCGAGATAATTATCTTGCGTCGCGAGATAATTATCTTCCGTCGCAAGTCAATTATCTTCCGTCGCAAGTCAATTCTCTCGAGGCGCGAGTCAACTATCTTCCGTCGCGAGTCAACTATCTCGCGTCGCAAGTCAATTATCTCGCGACGCAAG
>JAIRKS010000172.1 GCA_031259905.1 Odoribacteraceae bacterium | reverse complement strand
TGGGTCGGCGGCTTCCCCGCCATACTCGTTGCCGTCTTGATCGCCATCTGGATACGCCGTCGGGGAAGGTGAACGAGCGACGCGAAGAAAGTCCCGGGACGGTATCTCGTTGAACCGTCCCGGGCCGGGGCCCCGGTGTATTCCGGGGCTTTCATGTTGCCGTGATTTCCAGGGAGAATCGCCCGCGCCCCGGCAAACGTGGCCTTGCCTCCTGCGAGTTTTAGGTGCTCTGTACAAACTTTGAAATGCCTTGTACAAAGTTTGAAATGCCCTGTACAAACTTTGAAATGCCCTGTACAAAGTTTGAAATGCCCTGTACAAAGTTTGAAATGCATTGTACAAACTTTGAAATGCCTTGTCAGAAATTTGAAATGCCCTGTACAAAGTTTGAAATACCCGGGTAAAAATGTAAAATACCCTGCCGTGAATGGCGATGTCGCGGCAAGTCAAGGCGTGTTTGCCCTGAAAAATAAGGGGAGATACTTGCGGTCGGGGCTTTTCTATATTACATTTGTGGGATTTTAAACCGTGAGAAATATGTCTCGAAGATTACACAGGGAAAGAGGGTCACGCGTGGTATCGACGATCAGCATCGCGTTAGTGCTGGTCATGATAGGCGCTCTCGTGTACATTTTGTTGAACGCTCGCGCGGTATCGGATCACGTGATGCGGAACATCAGCGTGCTCGTCGTGATCAAGGAGAACACGAACGAGGCCGAGATCAGGCGCGTGCAGAAGATCCTCGACACGCGTCCCTTCACCTACTCCTCCCTCTACGTCACGAGCGAACAGGCCGACAAAAGTTTTAAAGAAGAGATGGGCGAGGACTTCGAGGCGATCCTCGGCACGAACCCGCTCCTTCCCTCCGTCGAGATCAAGGTGAACCCGCGGTACGCGAATAATGACTCGCTGGCGGTGATCGAGAAGGGATTGCGCGCGCTGGACATCGTGCATGACGTCCACTACCAGAAGTTGCTGGTGCAAGACATTAACGAGAACACGCGCCGGATCACGTTGTGCTTTCTTTCCGTGGCGGCGGTGTTGATGCTTATATCGTTCACGTTGATCAGGAACACGATTCATCTTGCCGTCTACTCGCAGCGGTTTCTCATCAAGACCATGCAGCTCGTGGGCGCTCGTCCCGGGTTTATCGCCCGCCCGTTCTTGAGCGGCTGCGCGTGGCGCGGTTTCTTCGGGGCGCTGGTGGCGAACGTGCTGTTACTGTCGGGCGCGTTCTTCCTGCAAGAAAACTACGGGCAGGTGCTGGAGTACGATTTCCTGCAGGCGCGGACGCTTCTTGTCACGGTATCGTTCGTGGTCATTTGCGGCATCTTGCTGTCGTTGCTTTCGGCGTGGTTTTCCGTTCGTCGTTACTTGAACAGGGATTTTAATGATTTATATACTTAAAAAACAAGGAAGAATTATGGTCAATGAACGTAAAGGGAAGGATGACGGGTTTCCCGTGCCGAAGGATAATTACAAGAAATTGCTCATCGGGTTCGGGATCATCGTCATTGGTTTCGTGCTGATGATGGGCGCGGGGGCAAGCTCGCCCGACACCTTTAACTACGATATTTTTAGTTTCAGGCGCATCACGCTGGCGCCGGCCGTCGTGTTATTCGGGTTCGGTTTTGTGTTCTGGGCGATCATCCGGAAACCGGGAAAAGAAAAAAAGAAACGAGAGTAAATGGACTGGTTACAAGCGCTGGTACTGGGGATCGTACAAGGGCTCACGGAGTTTCTCCCGGTGAGCAGTTCCGGTCACTTGCAAATTTTCGGGGCGTTGTTTGACGTGGACGCGGGCGATAACCTGACGTTCGCCGTCGTGGTACATGCTGCCACGGTATGCAGCACGATCGTGGTGTTCTGGCCGGAACTTGCCGCGTTGTTCCGTGGCTGTTGCCGGTCGTGGCACGGCGAGGAGATGAACTACGTGTGGAAAATCGCGTTGTCGATGATCCCGGTGGCGATCGTTGGATTGTTCTTCAAGGAGCGGGTGGAGGAATTGTTCTCGTCGGGCCTCGTGCTTGTCGGGAGCATGTTGCTGGTGACGGCGGTACTGCTGGCGTTTGCTTGCCGGGCGCGGTCGATGGGTAGGAGGATTCGTTACCTGGACGCGTTTATCATCGGGCTGGCGCAGGCATGTGCCGTGTTCCCCGGCTTGTCGCGTTCGGGGGCGACGATCGCCACCGGACTGTTGCTGAAGATCAAGAGAGAGTCGGTAGCGAGGTTTTCTTTCTTGATGGTGCTGGTGCCTATCCTCGGTGAGGCGCTGCTGGATCTTTTGAAGGGCGAATTCTCGGCGTCGGCGTCGGGTATCCCCGTGGTGGCGTTGCTGGCGGGATTCGCGGGAGCGTTTGTCTCCGGGGTGTTTGCCTGCCGGTGGATGATTGACCTGGTGAAGCGCGGGCGATTGATATGGTTTGCCGCGTATTGCGTGCTGGTGGGAGTGTTATCAATCGTGCTGGGATGACGGGCAATATTCGTTTCCGATCGAGCGACGACTTCCGGGAAGGCGCGGTGTTCGCGGTGGACAAGCCTTCGGGCTGGACGTCGTTCGACGTGGTCAACAAGGTGCGTATCTCCCTGCGCGGCGCGTACGGCAAGATAAAGGTGGGACACGCCGGCACGTTGGACCCGCTGGCGACGGGCGTCGTGGTGGTTTGTACCGGTAAGGAGACGAGGGAGATCGAGCGTTACATGGGCCAGGAGAAGGAGTACGTGGCGCGGGTGACGTTCGGGCACACGACGCCGTCGTATGACCTGGAAAGTGCCTTCGACGGGGAGTATGATTACTCGCGCGTCGACGGGGAGTTGCTGGAGTCGGTGACGAGGCGTTTCGTGGGGGAGATTGAACAGTTTCCCCCGGCCTTTTCGGCAGTGAGGGTGAACGGTGTCCGGGCTTACGAGATGGCGCGCGCGGGGGACAAGGTGGAGATGAAAAGCCGTCGCGTGGAGGTAAGGGAATTGGAGATCGTGGAGATGAAGATGCCGGAGGTGGTGCTGCGGGTGACGTGCGGGAAAGGCACTTACATCCGCTCGCTGGCGAATGATATCGGGCGGGAGTGTGGCAGCGGATCCTATCTCTCGGCGTTGCGACGGACGCGCGTGGGGGAGTTCCGGGTAGAGCAGGCTTTTCGCGTGGAGGATCTCGTCCGGTTATTGGAGAATAAAACAGAGTTAAATCAACACATAAATTAAATTAAAGAGATGAAGTTATCGAAGTTCAAGTACAAGTTACCTGCCGAGTTAATCGCGTCACACCCGGCGCCTCACCGGGACGAGAGTAGGCTCATGGTGTTGGACCGGAAAAGCGGCAAGATAGACCACAAGATATTCAAGGAGATCATCAACCACTTTGACGAGAATGACGTGTTCGTGTTCAACGACACGAAGGTCTTCCCCGCGCGCCTTTACGGGAACAAGGAGAAGACGGGCGCCGAGATCGAGGTGTTCCTCCTGAGGGAGTTGAACCGGGAGTTGCGGATATGGGACGTGCTGGTGGACCCGGCGCGGAAGATCCGTATCGGCAACAAGTTGTACTTCGGCGCGGACGATAACGTGGTGGCGGAGGTAATCGACAACACTACTTCGCGCGGGCGCACGTTGCGCTTCCTCTATGACGGGAAGTACGAGGACTTCAAGAAGGAGTTGTTCGCGCTGGGCGAGCCGCCGATTCCCCACTCCATCGGGCGGAAGGTGGAGCCGATAGACACGGAGCGTTACCAGACGATCTTCGCCCGGAACGAGGGAGCAGTAGCCGCGCCGACGGCAGGCCTGCACTTCAGCCGGGAGCTGATGAAGCGAATGGAGATAAAGGGGATAGAGACCGCGTTCGTCACGCTACACGTGGGGCTGGGGAATTTCAGGGAAGTAGACGTGGAGGACTTGACGAAGCACAAGATGGACTCGGAGCAGATCATTGTCTCCCCGGAGGCGGTCGTGAAGGTGAACACGGCCAAGGAGGAGAGGCACAAGATATGCGCCGTGGGCACGACGGTAGTACGCACGCTGGAAAGTTGCGTCACCACGCGGGGACGCCTAACCGAGTTCGAGGGGTGGACGAACAAATTCATCTTCCCCCCGTACGAGTTTCACATGCCCGACGCGATGGTTTCCAACTTCCACCTGCCCCTCTCGACGCTCATGATGATGGTCGCCGCCTTCGGGGGGTACGACCACGTGATGGAGGCGTACAACGTGGCCGTGAAGGAAAAGTATCGCTTCGGGACGTATGGCGATGCCATATTAGTGATTTAACCGCAATCCCGGACACTTGGACGTACGAGACCTGATAGCGCTATTCCGGAAACATCCCGCGACAAAACGAGTGATCGAGCGTTTGAACGGGAGCGCGGACGTGAAATTAAAGATAGAGGGAGGAGTAGGCTCCTCTCTCGCTTTTCTGTCCGCCGCGGTCATGGAAGAGGTGCGAGAGGTGCAACTATTCGTGCTGGACGACAAAGAGGAGGCGGCCTACTTCTATAACGATCTCGTCGCCTTGTCGGGCGAGGAGGGGACGTGTTTCCTGCCGGCCTCCTACCGCCGGGCCGGTCACCTCGAGGAAAAAGACAATGACGCGGTGCTGGAGCGGACAGGGATCTTGAATGCCCTGGCAGAGCACCGGGCGAGGCGAGTTGTCACCTACATGGAAGCGTTAATCGAGCGGGTGGTCACGGTACGGACGCTCTCCGACCTCTCCATGCCGGTAGCGCGCGGGGACGCGCTCTCGATCTCGTTCCTGGAAGAATTCCTGTTAGAGTATCACTTTGAACACGCGGACTTCGTGCACGGCCCGGGGCAATTCTCGATCCGTGGCGGGATCGTCGATGTCTACTCCTTCGCGGAAGATCGCCCCGTGCGCGTCGAGTTTTTCGGCGACGAGGTAGAGAGTATCCGCTACTTCAACGTGGAGACACAATTATCCGAGCAGCAGGTGCAGCGCGTCGTCCTGCTCCCCGATGTGAACGACGTGACCGATCGCCTCTCCTACGGCGACCTTGCCGGGTTCGTGGGGCCGCGGGCGATATGGTGGGTTAAGAATACCTTGTCTATGCACGATCGCCTGAACTCGCTGAAGCTACACGACGAGAGTGACACCTGGATCACCCCTGCCCGCTTTCTCGACGCTCTCGAACGGGTACGCGTCGTGGAATGGGGCAGCGAACCACTCTTCCGGGGCGAGATCATCCGGGTAGAGACAACGCCGCAGCCGACAATCAACAAGCACTTCGAATTGCTGGCGAAGCACCTGGCGGACACGCGGGAGAGAGGTCACGAGATATACATCTGCTCGAACAACGAGATGCAGTTACAACGCCTGCGAGACATCTTCCTGGACAAGGGGCTGGACGTCCCCTTCCTGCCGGTGAACGGGACGATGCACGAGGGATTCAGCGACGCGAGCATCCAGGCGTGCATCTACACGGAGCACCAGGTGTTCGATCGCTACCACAAGTTCCGCCTCAAGACAACCCGCGTGCGCGAGGAGCGGGTATCCATCACGGTGAGCGAGCTGCAAAACCTCCACCCGGGGGACTACGTGGTGCACGTCGACCACGGGATCGGGCAATTCGGCGGGCTAATGCGTCTCGACAACAACGGGAAAACACAAGAAGTCATCCGCCTCGTCTACAAGAACAACTCGGAGCTATACGTCAACCTCCACGCCCTGCACAAGGTCTCGAAATACCGGGGAAAAGACGGCGTCGCTCCCGCCGTCAGCAAGCTGGGAGGAGACGCCTGGAATCGCTTGAAGCAACGGGCAAAATCGCGCGTCAAGGAGATCGCCCGCGAGCTAATCGCCCTTTACGCCAGGCGGCGGCAGGAGGTAGCGTTCGCCTTCTCCAAAGACTCCTACCTGCAAGAAGAGATGGAGGCATCCTTCATGTACGAGGAGACCCCAGACCAGAAGAAAGCCATCGAGGCGGTAAAGAGTGACATGGAAGAGCCGCGCGTGATGGACCGCCTGGTATGCGGGGACGTCGGGTTCGGAAAAACCGAGGTCGCCATCCGGGCAGCGTTCAAGGCCGTGGCCGACAGCAAGCAGGTTGCCATCCTCGTCCCGACCACCGTCCTCGCCTACCAGCACTACCATACCTTCTCGCGGCGGCTCGAGGGAATGCCCTGTCGCGTGGAATACATCAGCAGGATGCGTGGCAGCGCGGGAAATAAACGCGTCATCAAAGACCTGGCCGAGGGGAAAGTGGACATCATCATCGGCACGCACCGCTTGACCGGGAACGACGTCCACTTCAAGGACCTGGGGTTGCTCGTCGTCGACGAGGAGCAGAAGTTCGGCGTGGCCGTGAAGGAAAAACTAAAACGCTTAAAGCTCAACGTGGACACCATCACGATGACCGCGACCCCCATTCCCCGCACGTTGCAACTCTCCCTCATGGGCGCGCGCGACATGTCGATCATCCGGACGCCGCCCCCCAACCGCTATCCCATCGTCACGGAACTACACCGCTTCGACAAGGAAGTGATCAAGGAAGCCATCCTTTACGAGATGAGTCGCGGCGGGCAAATCTTTTTCATCCACGACCGCGTGGAGACCATCCGGGAGATACAGCACCTCCTCCACCGCCTGGTGCCGGCGATGAAGAGTCGCGTCGCCCACGGGCAGATGCCGGGGAACGAGCTGGAGCAGGTGATGCACGACTTTATCCGCGGCGATTACGACCTCCTGATCGCCACGACCATCATCGAATCCGGGCTGGACATCCCGAACGCGAACACGATCATTATCAACCAGGCGCAAAACCACGGCCTGAGCGACCTGCACCAGCTACGCGGGCGCGTCGGGCGCTCCAACCGGAAAGCCTTCTGCTACCTCCTCGCCCCGCCCCTGGAGCACGTCAACGAGGATGCCCGGCGACGCCTGAAGGCCATCGAGGACTTCAGCGGGCTGGGCAGTGGATTCAATATCGCGATGCAGGACCTCGACATCCGCGGCGCGGGGAACATCCTCGGCGGGGAACAATCGGGATTTATCGCCGAGATCGGCTACGAGACGTACCGGAGAGTGCTCGACGAGGCACTGCTCGAACTCAAGGACGAGGAGTTCCCCTGGCTGGAACGGGCGGGGGAGGAGAAAGCCCGCGCCGCGACGTTCATCACGGATTGCGTGATCGAGACCGATCTCGAGATCTTCATCCCGGAAAGCTACGTGGAGAACGTTAGCGAGCGCGTGCGCCTCTACCGCGAGCTGGACAACCTCGCCGGGGAAGAGGCCCTCCTCCGCTTTGAAACCGGCCTGCGCGACCGCTTCGGCAACATCCCGCCACCGGTAAAGAGGCTACTGGAAGTGGCGCGAACGCGGGAGCGTTGCCAGGAGATGGGCGTCGAGCGCCTCGTGGCGAGGAACGGCAAGATGGTGCTCTACTTCATGGGCGACCAACGCTCCTCCTTCTACTCCTCGTCGCTCTTCAAGGCCCTGCTGCAATTCATCCAGCGACAGGAAATCCCCTGCCGCGTGAGCGAGCGAAACGACAAGCTGACCCTCTCCTTCACGAACGTGGACGACATGGAGCGCGTCGCGGCCATCATCAAGACAATGCACGATAACGTGACGCGACATGAACCTGATCGTTGACATAGGAAACACGCGGGCGAAATACGCCATCTTCGACGGGGACAACCTCGTCGAGCGGGGAGAAACTCCCGGCGGCTGGCACGATCGCGTGACGGACGCCCTGTCGCGCGGCGAGGAGGTGGATGTCCTCCTGGCGAGTACCGGCGAGGTGCCGGCGGGAACGCGGGAACACCTGCAACAGGTAGCGACCTCTTTCCGCGAGGCGACAACGGCCCGTCCACTTCCCCTGCGGCTCGACTACGAGACTCCCGCCACGCTGGGGATCGACCGCGTGGCTGCCTGCGTGGCGGGCGCGGCCCTTTACCCCGCGCGAGACCTGCTCGTCGTCGATGCCGGCACGGCCATTACCTTCAACCACGCGAGCGCGACCGGCGTCTTCCTCGGCGGCAACATCTCCCCTGGGATACAGGCGCGCTACCGGGCGTTGCACCACTTCACGGCGCGCCTTCCCCTGCTCCACGGGCTGGGGCGCGGCGACGCGATAGGAAAGAATACCGGCGACGCGATCCGGGAGGGAGTCACGCGTGGCGTGCTCGCGGAGATACGCGACCACGCCGCGGCATTCCTCCGCGATCATCCCCGCGGCGTTCTCCTGCTCACCGGCGGGGACGGCCCGGCGTTAAATAACCTGCTCCACGCGGGATTCCTACTGGAACGCGACCTCGTGATGACGGGATTGAATAACATACTGGAATATCAAAAGACAAACACGTGAACACGCGACTCATCAAGCAACACGCCGCCGCGGTCATCCTCCTCGCGGGACCGGTTTTCGCGCATTCCTGCAAAACGGACATGAACGAAATCAACAAGATCATGCACCAGGAGAGCATGCCGGCCATGTCCGGGGAAAACATGGAGATGTGGTACACCGACTCGGCGCGCCTGAAATACCACGTCACCACGCCGCGCTACGAGAAGTACGACGAGGAACAACGGAAATACGAGGAATTCCCACGCGGCCTCCACGTCACGTCGTACGACACCACCGGGGCGGTCGAGGGTACGCTCGACGCCCGTCAAGCCCGCCGGATGGAAAACCAGAACCTGTGGGAGATCCGCGACCAGGTCGTGATGACGAACGCCGAGGGGAAGAAACTCGAAACCGAATTACTCTACTGGGACATGGACAAGGAATGGATATATACCGCGCGGCACGTCCGCCTGACGTCCGGCGACCAGGTGATCGAGGGAAACGACGGCTTCGAGTCCGACCAGCAGCTCGACAAACCCGTCTTCAAGAAAGTCTCCGGGCGGCTGGAACTGGAAAACCAACCTTGAGACGCGCGCCGGGAACGCCCCCGCCGGGATTGCCGCGCCCCCTCTCTTTTACCCGTTGACGAACAACGCCGGGACTTCTCCCTGGCAGCCGATCGCCCGTGAATACCCGCTTAACAACACCCCGTCCAGGATGAAAGCATCTATTACGCGAACGGTAACCGGCAGAGCAAACGCACCTTCATGTTGCCGTTTTTTTTCAGGAAATAATCGGTACCCGCCGCCGCGCAATTGACTGCCGGCATTGCTTTGTCTACACTGGACATTGCTCTGTCCACCGTGGACATTGCTCTGTCTACCGTAGACATTGCTTTGTCTACCGTGGACAGAGCAATGTCCAACTTGGACGGAGGTTCTGCGTCGACGCAGAGGGGCATTGCAAGTTTGCAAAACGGTTTTGCGTCGACGCAGAGTGGCATTGCAAGTTTGCAAAACGGTTTTGCGTCGACGCAGAGGGGCATT
>JAIRKS010000159.1 GCA_031259905.1 Odoribacteraceae bacterium | reverse complement strand
GACAGAACCGTTTTGCAAGTTTGCAATGCCCCTTTGCTTCGAGACAAAACCGTTTTGCAAACTTGCAATGCCCCTCTGCTTCGAGACAAAACCACTTTGCAAACTTGCAATGCCCCTCTGCTTCGAGACAAAACCGTTTTGCAAACTTGCAATGCCCCTCTGTCTCGAGACAGAACGGCATTGTAAACTTGCAATGCCTCTCTGTCTCGAGACAAAACCGTGGGAACATGTTCCCGGTGGCTTCGGAACATGTTCCGGTGACGAGGAGGCGTTAATCTTTCACGCAGCGTATGGAGACGGCCTCGCCTTCACTCACCACACGGCGAGCTTCATTCAATTTTATTCACGGGAAACCGGGGACGCGTCGTGAAGCGCGGGGAGATCAGGTAATCTCCCGGTCGCGGGGATAAAGACGGCGCAAGAGATCGACGCGTTTCATCCCGGTCAGCAGGGCGGTAATCTCTTTCCTGAACGGCTTCTTGTACCAGAAGAAGAAAATATTCTGTTGCTTCCTTTCCCTCTCGCTCCTGGCCGTCTCGACGCGTTGCATCGAGTACGGGTGCAGGCCGGTATAATAGATCTCCGTGGCGAGCGTCATTGGCGTCGGGGTAAAATCCTGCACCTGTTCGAGGTGAAAGTCAAGCTCCCTGGTCGCGATGGCCAGCTCGGCCATATCCTCGATGCCGCAGCCGGGGTGCGAGGAGATAAAGTAAGGTATGATCTGTTGCCTCATCCCCTCCCGCCGGTTGATGGCGCGGAAGCGCGCCGCCAGCTCGTTGAAGAGCGAGAAGGAGGGCTTGCGCATCAGGCGCAGCACCTTGTCGGAAACGTGCTCCGGGGCTACTTTCAGTCGTCCCGGGAGGTGATGCCTGATGACCGTGTCGAGGTACTCGCTATTGGCGGCGTCCGTCGCGGGACTGCCCGTGGGGTGCATCGCGAGGTCGTATCGTATGCCGGAGCTGATGAAGCAGTGCTTTACCGCCGGGTGTTCCCGCGCCTCGCGATAGAGGCGAAGGAGCGGCGAGTGGTCGGTGTTCATGTTCTCGCAGGTCGCCGGGAAGAGGCAGGAAGGGCGCTTGCATCGCGCGCACGTGCCGGGGTCTTTCCCGGTCATGGCGTACATGTTCGCCGACGGGCCGCCGAGGTCGGAGATAGTCCCCTTGAAGTCGGGCATCTCCCGGACGCGCTCCACCTCTCGCAGGACTGATCCCGCGGAACGGGAGACGATGAATTTCCCCTGGTGGGCGGAGATCGTGCAGAACGCGCACCCGCCGAAGCATCCCCGGTGGAGGGTGATCGAGTGGCGGATCATGTTGTAGGCGGGGATCTCCTGCCGGTAGCGGGGGTGCGGGAGGCGGGTGAAGGGGAGGTCGTGTATGGCGTCGAGCGCTGCCGTGGTCATCGGCGGGTAAGGGGGATTGACGATCACGACCTGGTCCCCGACGCGCTGGAGGAGGCGCGCGGCGTGGAGGCTGTTGGACTCTTCCTCGACGTGCCGGAAGTTGGCGGCCTGACAGCGTTTGTCGCGCGTGCACTCCTCGTGCGAGGCGAGCGTGATGTCTTTCCATTCTCTCCGCGTGGCGACGCGCTCCTCGTGACCCCGCGAGACGGCGGTCTGCGGTATGTTGGTGAGCGAGCGGAAGGGGACGCCCTTCTTTAGCCAGCGGCATAGCTCGCTAACGGGTTGTTCTCCCATGCCGTGGACGAGGAGGTCGGCGCCGCTCTCCACGAGTATGGAGGGGCGGAGGCGATCCTGCCAGTAGTCGTAGTGGGTGAGGCGGCGGAGGGACGCCTCGATCCCGCCGATGACCACGGGGACGTCCGGGTAGAGCGTTTTCAGTATCCTCGTGTAGACGATGGTGGGCATGTCGGGACGCGCTCCTGCCCGGTTGCCCGGCGTGTAGGCGTCGTCGGAGCGCCTTCTCCTGGCGGCGGTGTAGTGGTTGACCATAGAGTCCATGCTGCCGGGACTGATGCCGAAGAAGAGGGTGGGCTTGCCGAGCTTCTTGAAGTCGCGCAGGTCATCTTGCCAGTTGGGTTGCGGCACGATGGCCACGTTTAGTCCCAGCGACTCCAGCACGCGACCGATGACGGCCGTCCCGAACGAGGGATGGTCCACGTAAGCGTCGCCGGAGAACAGGATAACGTCGACGTGTTCCCATCCTCTTTGTTCTATTTCTTTCTTGGTAGTGGGGAGCCAGGAGTACATTCGTGTTTTTCTCGCGAAGGTAATATTTGTTTCCTCCCGGCGGTCGTCGTCGTCACGTGACGATCCTGAACATCTCGCTCCCCAGCTTGCAATCCAGGCAGCGGCGGGGCAGGCAATACTCCCCGTGCAACTGCAGGATCGCCTGCGCGTGGAGGGCCGAGCGGGGCGTGATGCCGTGCTTCTTCCAGTTCGTCACGATGCTATTCATCTCCGCGGGCAGCTCTTCCAGCCAGCGCAGGGCTTTCTCGCGGTACTTGTCCTCGCCCCTCTCCCGCCCGTAGACGAAGAGGAACGGCACGAGGGCGTTCACGACGATCAGTTGCTGGAGCATTGTCCCTACCCTCTTTACCTGGCGACCGGCTGGCTGTCCGGGACGGTAGTGGGTGTCCCAGTACGGGGAGGCCTGGACGTCGAGCTGCCGCATCGCCTCCCCGGCGGTGCCGGCTTCCAGCAGGGCGGTGAAGAGGAGGCCGGAACGGCACAGTAACGCCGCCAGCAACGCGATCCTGACCGTCGGGAAGGAGGTCGGGCGGACGCGTGCGAATTTCCAGCACGAGGGGGGGAGCGCCCGCAGGCCGTGCTTCGAGGCCAGGTACTCGTATTCTGCCCGTGCCGCGTCGACGTACTCGTCCCGTTCGCTCGCCGCCTCCAGCAGGCCGGAGTAGCCCAGCAGGAGCGCCTCCACGCGGAAGAGCGAGTCCCCGGCGCGGCGCGCCAGCTTGTACGGGATGCCGCGGGCGAGCATCGCGAAGGCTTCCGCGTTGACGTTCCCCGACCAGTAGCGGGTGATCATCCCGAATAGCGTGGCTTCCCAGTCGTTGTGGTTTTCTTCCATCAGGCGGTACACGTCGTCACATTTTCGCTCCAGCCGCTCGACGGCGTATCCCGCCAGCAGCAGCTCCATCTTGAGCGGGTCGATCTCCCGCGCGCGGCGATGGCAACGGGGCATGTCCATCGTCTCCCGCGTGTAGAGGTATTCCTCGTGGAGGTGCTCGTCGTACTGCAACAGGATCGTGTCCACGCGTCGTCCCTTGCTGGTGTACACCTCCGCGTCGTCGTGAAGCACGACGGAGAGGATGACGTTGTCGTAGGCCGGGTCCTCGTGATGCCCGTGCCGCACCCAGTCGCTCCCGCGGACGTGTATCTCTACCGTACCGGCGAACACGATCCCGCCCGTCTCGATCCGCGCGTCCGAGAAGTCGGGACCGGCATCGCGATTCCGCCTCCCGACGCGCAGCACGCGTACCTGTTCTCCCGTTGTCGTCACGCATTCCGCGCTCCTGAACAGCCCGTTTTCCCAGATGTATTGCAGGAATTCCTCGTTCATCGCCTCGCGCTAAAGTGTCACCCGCGACGGGTAGGTAACGCGACGGGATGGAGCTTGTCCCCTCCCCCGTCCCGCGCCGGTCGACAGGACGAGTACCCGCCAAACGTGCCGGGAAATAGAACCCGCGTCGATCGACAGGACGGGTACTCGCTAAAACAGCAATGAATATCTTTTCTCATATCTCGTGATTTTAATTGTTCGTGTCATTCACACCCGGCCCTCCCCGGCCCGGATGGGCAAATGTACGAAAAAACCGGGGAGGTTTCCTCTCGGTACTACTCCCCGGTGCAACATGGAGCGCGTGAGAAACGCCCGTAACATGAACTAATTCTTCTTCTACGTGAACAAATCCTTGTACTATCGTTGCTGACCCTCGTCAGGGGA
>JAIRKS010000147.1 GCA_031259905.1 Odoribacteraceae bacterium | reverse complement strand
AGAGCCTGCAAGTATCCCCCCCGCCTGTTGCCTCTCTGCCGGAAGCTTGATTCCTGTTCATCACGTCCCCCCGTCACGCCCGGCCAGTTTAATGCCTGCCCGTGTTACGGGCTGGAGGGGGGTGCAGGGGGGGAAACATTTTCCCTCCTGCCTGTCAGGAAGAGCTATTGATGCCGTACTTTTCGTCCTGGCTGCCGTGTCCGCTTGGTTCGACGTGGACGACGATATCGTAGACATTCTCGATTGCCTCCTTGATGCTTTCCTCGACGGCCTCGGCGATCGCGTGCGCCTCGCGGAGGGAGATATTTCCGTCGGCCTCGATATCGAGAGCGATCATGTACATGCCGCCGATCTGTCGCGAGCGCGTCCGGTGCGGGTTACGCGCTCCGGGCACCCGTTCGACGGCCTCGAAGATGCGCGCGTAGACCGTCTCGTCGTTCACGCCGTCCATCAGCTCGACGTTAGACTCCTTGAAGATGTGCAGCGATCCGCGGATGATAAAGAGGCTGACGAGCAGTCCCGTGATCGAGTCCAGCAGCGGCATGTCGAGGGAGAACGTGCAGAAAAGGCCGAGGAGGACGCACGAGGAGAGGTAGACGTCGTTCAGCATGTTCCGCGCGTTGGCACGCAGGAGGATGCTGTTTGCCCGTTTTGCCTGCCGCGCCTGGTAGGCGGTAAGCGCGAGCTTGGCGATGATCGAGAAGAAGGTGACGTGGATCGCCAGCGGGAGGGGGATTTCTCGCGCGGCGCTTTCCCCGTTGATCGCGTCGAGGATGTCGCTCCCGGAGGCGACCAGCACCCGCGCCCCGGCGTAGAAGATGAGGAGGGAGAGTACTTTGGCGGCGATGCTCTCGGCTTTCACGTAGCCGTAGACGTGCTTTTTGTCGGGCGGGCGACGGACGAGGGAGGCGGTGAAGACCATGACGAGGGAGATGGCGATGTCGGTCGCCGAGTCGATCCCGTCACCGACGACGGCGATGCTCCCGGCCAGGTAGCCGGCGACGATTTTCGCGGCGGAGAGGATGGTGTTGCCTATGGTGCTGATCCACGAGGCGCGCAGGAGTATTTTTTCACGGGGGGAGATTCTTATCGTGTCGGGGTTACCGGTATGTGACGGGGTCACGCGAATGGATCTTTTTTTCTTCATCTGGAATGTATGTGCCCAAGACAAGACTCGAACTTGCACAGCCTAACGGCTACTACCCCCTCAAAGTAGCGTGTATACCAATTTCACCACTTGGGCTTTCGGGTGTTTCAATGTCGCGAAGGTAGAAACTTTTCCGGGAACGGCAAATATTGCCGGGGTTTCTCGCGTTATTTTTCGGGACGCCGCGCGGGGGGAGGGTCCACGGGGACCCTCCCGCGCGTTCGTTCACTCGTCCCTCGTGATGGAGACGACGTCTCCCGGTAGCGTGGCGGTGATGGTGTTATCGTACATTGCCGAGCAGGTGAGGGCCGGGAGGAGGTAGGTGCCGGGGTACGCGGCGTTGAAGCGAAGGTTGAAGGTCTTCGTCTCGCCTTGTTCCAGCGAGAAGTAGAGGTATACCCTGTCGTCACGGATATCGGCGTGGTCGGCGTCGGGGAAGGGATCGGTGCCGTGGATGAGGCGCTCGTTGTAGAACTCGAGGCCGGACGGGAAGAGGTAGCTCAATGCCAGCTCGTCGTATTCGGCGTTACCGGTATTCGTCACGGAGATCTCGAGGTTGACGTCTTCCCCCTGCTTGTAGCGGTGTTCCTTGACGATGCCCTTGTCGCGGCGGTAGGTTGCCGTCATCTTCAGTCCCGATGCCTCTCCTTTCGTGATGACGCCCGTCGGGATGGAGCTGGTGACGAGGCGGGCGTGCAGGATGCCTCCCGCGTTATTCTTCAGCGTCGTCGTGACGTGCTGGTTCTTGACGACCAGCGCGCGCTGGACGACGCTCCTGATGGTGACCACCGGCGCGTTGTCGATGGTGACGCTGACGCCGTTGTCCGAGGCGAGGTACTTCTTGACGTAGTTCCCGATCGCGTGCAGGCCGAAGGCGCTTTCTTGCGTGCTGAGCCACTCGTCTGAGGAGAAGCGGCGTGCCATCTTCCCGAGCAGTTCGAGGGCCTCCGCGCGCTTGTCCATGTCGATCATGGCTTGCAGGATGATGGCGTTATCGCGGAGGGTAGAGCCGTAGCAGCGTCCCGTCTGTCGGTAGAGTGTTGCTTCTGCCGGCAGGTTGGCGACGAGCGCGCGTGCCGTTTCCTCGTGCTTGCTGGCGGCGAATGCCCCGGCGAGTTGCCAGCGCGCGACGGGATTTTTGTAATCGATCTCCTTCATCCTGTTCATGGCGGCGCGGTTTGGTTTACCGGAAGCGGCGAGGACGTGGAGGCGGTACGATTGCTCGATCTCGGAGTAGAAGTCCCCGGCGCGCCACGCGTTGGCGAGCCTGTCGAGGTAGGCGAGCGCGGCGTTCTTCATCGACGCCGGGACGAGATACCCCTGCTTCTCGGCGCCGACGAGGAAGTCGGTGACGTAGGAGGATACCCAGTCCGAGGCGCTCCTCCCGCCGGGCCAGTAGGCGAATCCCCCGTCGGCGACCTGGTAAGTGCGCAAGCGATTGATGACCTCCTTGACGTGTATCCCGACGGTGACGCGTTGCCCTTCGGTCATGTCGGCCAGCACGTCGAGCATCAGCTGCGGGTAGGCGGCGGACGTGACTTGCTCGGCACAGCCGTGCGGGTAGCGGATCAGCTCGTCGAGCCGCTGCTCGAGGTTGAGCGGCGGGATGGAAGTTACCTCCAGCGTGGCGAGCGGTTCGATGCCCTCGACTGCGTTGTTAAAGGTGATCGTCTCGCCCGGCTTGATCTCGCGGGGATCGACGCGGGTGACGCGCGGGTTGGGCACGCGGATCTCGACGTCGGTGCTGAAGCGCGCGCGCTCCGTCCCGCTGGTAGCCTCGAGGGTGATGGTTGATTTCCCCGTGTTCTCCCTTATCTTGACGTCGAAGAAGATCACCCGCTCGCCCGTCTCGCTGAATTGCACTTTCTGTCGGGCGGGGCCGGTAAGCTCGACGAGCTTGTCGGGGAGCATGGTGACCTCCACCTCCTTGATGTTGTCCTTCGCGGCGAAGACGGTGACGGGGATGCTGACGCGGTCGCCGGGGGTGAAGAGGCGCGGCATGGTGACGTTCAGCATCAGCGGCGCGTTGACGCGGGCCGCTTTCGCGACAGCCCCGTAGCGACCGTCGTTGACGGCGACGACCATCGTCCTGACCTCGCCGATGTACTCCGGCATGGAGAGTTCGTGCGTCTTCTTCTCTCCCGGCTCCAGGGAGAAAGGCCCGCGGAAGATGACGACGGGGGTGAAGCGGTTGTTCTTCGCGTTGCCGTCATCGACGAGACCCTCGTCACCCCCGACGGCGAGCGCCTTTTCCAGTCGCCCGCCGTACGCCCCGGCGACCTCGTCGTAAAAGTCCCACGTCCTGACGCCGAGCGCCTCGCGGGCGTAAAAGACGGGGAATGGATCCGGGGTGCGGAAGGAGGTGATGGCGAGTAATCCCTCGTCGACGACGGCCAGGGTATACGTCATGGGCTTCCCGTTGGCCTCGCTGACGGAGACGGTAAAGTCGCGGGAGGGACGTAACTCCTCGTCCATCTCCACGCGCGGCTGCAGGCGCAGGGCGGGAGTCTCGACGGGGATGTTGAGGACGCCGTATAGACGGATGGGCTTGTCGTTGTCGCGGGTGGCGTGCGGCTGCACGAGGGAGACGTTCACGTAGACGTTGGGGCACATCTCCGCGGTGGCGGTGATGGAAAAGGAGGTAGAGCCTTCCCGCGTCGGCACGCGGAAAATGTCCCTGACGCTTCTCCCGTTCTCGACGCTAACGATGGCGGCGCTGCCGGCGGAAGAGGGAAAAGTGATCTCGATCTTGTCGCCGGCGACGTAACTCTTCTTGTCGCTGGCGAGTTGCAGGAGGGTGGCCATGCCGGGGATCTCGACGCGGTGGCCGGAACGGACGTAGAAGAAGGTGCTGCTGACGTGTCCCGATGCCTTGTCGCGGGCGATCACGAGGTATCTCCCCCACTCCTTGCAGGTGATCTGCGTGCTGAACTTGCCGCCGGTCACCCGCGCGGTGCCGGTGAAGACGGGGGAATGGTAGGCGCGGTTGACGTAGGAAGCGAGGTGGTCGCGCTCGGCGTCCCACCACCAACGCCACTGCACGGAGTAGACCTCCAGGTCGATCTCCTTGCTACCGGATAGCTTCCCGTCGGGCTTGACGACGGCGCCCTGGATGGTGATCGGCTCGTTGGCGAGATACCAGTAATCGTCGCTATCGGGGAGCTTGATCCCCACGTATTCCTCGTAGGGAGAATACTTGAAGGAGGCCGTCACGATGCTCGACTCGCCGCTGCTCTCGAAGACGCGCGTGGTGAGGCGGGCGTTCAGCATCCCCGGGGCCTCTCCCGCGTCGACCTCGTCGAGGGTGAGCGTGAAATTGCCGTTGGCGTCGGTCTTCCCCTCGAAGAGGGTAGACTCGGAGTAGTATTCGACGTCGTGATCGAAGACGTACCCCTCGAAGCCCGGAAACGTCGTGCGCCCTGGGGTTAACTTCAGTGTCGTGTTCGTCTCGAGCAGGGACGTTTTCGCCCCGTGCAACCAGCGCGTCTGCACGGGCACGCGGGCGGTGCGCCCGATGACCTGTCCCGGCAACTGTATGTTAATGCTTAGCCTGTTTGGTTTCACGGTCTCGACACGGACGCTCCTGGAAAAGGAGGCGCCGCCGACCTTCACGACGACGCGCCAGTAGCCGGTCATGGCGTCCTTGTCCGTCTTGAAGGGGAAACAATAGAGGCCATGCTCGTTGCGCGCGTCCCGTTTCACCTGCACGACGTTCCCGTTCGGGTCGTACAGCTCGGCGATGACCGGGTGTCCCGCGGGGATCATTCCCTCCTTGTCCTCGAGGATAAAGGAGAGGTAGATGTCGTCGCCGGGACGCCACGCGTCGCGCTCGCCGTAGATGAAGCCCTTCAGCCCCTGCTGCACGACTTCCCCGCCGACGTCAAAGTTGCTAAACGAGAGGGAGAGGTTGTCGCTCACCTTGAGATAGGCCTTGTCGTTGCCCTTCCGCGCGACAATGGTAAATGCCTTCCCGTTGATTTTGGAGACGACGATACCGTTGGCGTTCGTCCGCGCGGAGTCTATCTTCTGGTTCTGGAAATTATAGAAGTCGACCGTGCAATTCTCCACGGGCGCTGCCGAGAGGAGGTCGGTCACGGCCACGGCGTACTTCCCGTCGATACCCGCCTTGGCGACAATACCGAGGGAGGTGACGATGATGTTCTTCCACGGGAATCGCTCCTTCATGTAATAATAGGAGTCCGAACAGGGATCATTCCGCTCCTCCCACGAGAAATCGTCGGGATATCCGTCGTACTCGTCATACTCGTCATCGTCGTACTCGTCATCGTCATACTCGTCGTAGGCCTGACGCCGCGGGGCATCCCAGTCCTGGTCCTTCAACGGCTTGTCCTCCTTGTCCCGCGCGCACGGCAGGGCCGTGAACGAGCGGCGGAAGTACAGCTCTACGCGATAGATAACGCCCTTTTCCAGCGCGAGGTGATCGGCGAGATTGACGGTATAATCCTGCCACTTGTTCGGGTTAAACGGCTCGCCCTCCTTGACGAGATCGATCCTCTTGTCCAGCACGGGACGCGCCACCCGCACCAGCTCGAAATCGTCGCCGCGGGAATAGCTGTTGTCCTGGAGGAAGAAATTCATGTTCCGCGCGAAGACCTTGATGACGCGCAATTGCACGGCTTTTAATCCCACGGCGCTGAACGGCACCAGCGCGTTCCCCTCGGAGGGCGAGAACGTGCCCTCGCCGATGAACTGCACCTTCGGCGCCACGGAGGGGAACCTAACCTGAAACCCGGCGTCCTCCGGGAGCTTGTCGCCGACCTTGCTCTTGATTCCCTTGAACACCGTGACCTGGACGGCGTCCCGCAGCTTCTCCTGCTCGTTGGTATAGACGAGGATGATGTTCCCCTCGATCGCGAAATTGAGTTTGTCGATTCCCTCGATCTTCACCAGCCCCGCCAGGTACTGGGAGGCGTCGAGCCTGTCCGACATGACGATCTCGACGTGCCGGGAATCCTGCCCGCCGGGCCGCGCCTCCAACGCGTAGAAGGATCCCTTGCCGGGCACCTCCACCAGCAGGTCGTTCCCGTTCTTCACCCGCTTGTCGAAGGTCAGCGAGAGCACCCGCCGGTCATCCCCGCGCGCCAGGTGGCGGACGATGAAGTCGTGCGAGTAAGGACTCTCGTGCTCCCACTCGACGGCGATCTTCTTGTCGTGGAAAGATGCTTTCACCAGCTGCTCCACCTCCGCCGGGTCGTCCATCACGTCGGCGTTCAGTATCTTCCCCCTGTAATAGAAGTCTTCCTCGTTCTCCTCGAGGTTCAGCTTCCCCTCCTCGAAGGAGAAAGACTGCGGTATGACGCTCACGTCAAACTCGAACGTGCTCAAGGCCGACGGCATATCGCGTATCATGCCCAGCCGCAGGGTAACGCGATACGTCTGCCCGTTCTTCAACCTCCCGGAGGGAATGAACTCGAACGTGTGATCGTGGAAAGAGACCGTCCCGCTGGCCCGCGGGGAGATCTTGAAAAGCTCCTCGGCAGGCACCGGGAGGGTGTCCAGCGCCCCGAACTCCCCGCTCTCCAGGCGGACGTGCACCGGGTCCGTGGAACGGATCATCCCCCGCGTGAAGCCGGAGATGTAACGACTGTATTCTAACGTGTTTTTCTTGCCCTCCTTGCACCCCTGGAAAAGGATAAGAGCGAGCGGAACGACGAACAAAAGCGACTTTTTCATGTGATTCTGGATTTAAGAGTAAAAGATACGATCGCGAAAGTAAGAAATAAACAAAGTGAACATATTAAATTTATCTTACATTTGCCCGCGGAGTAACCAAAATGAACACCAAATGAAAATAGCAATCATCGGAACAGGGTACGTGGGCCTCGTGTCCGGCGCCTGCCTCGCCGAGACGGGCGTCACGGTCACCTGCGTGGACATCGACGAGCGAAAGATAGCGCTCCTGAACCGGGGGCAGATCCCCATTCACGAGCCGGGACTGGCGGAGATCGTCGCGCGCAACCAGGCGAGCGGCCGCCTCTTCTTCACCCTGTCGACGCGCGAGGCGACGCGGAAGGCAGACGCGGTATTCATCGCTGTCGGGACGCCGCCGGACGAGGACGGGAGCGCCGACCTGCGCCACGTCCTGGCGGCCGCCGGGGAGATCGGCGAGTGCATGGACCACCCCCTCGTCGTGATCACGAAATCGACCGTCCCCGTCGGGACGAACTACCGCGTGAAAGCCACCATCACCGACGCCCTCGCGCGACGCGGCGTCGACATCCCCTTCGACATCGCCTCCAACCCGGAATTCCTCAAGGAAGGAGACGCCGTGAACGACTTCCTCGCCCCCGACCGCGTCGTCATCGGCGTGGAAAGCGACCGCGCGCGGGAGGTCATGGAACGCCTCTACCACGCCTTCTCCCTCAACAACGTCCCGATCCTGTTCATGGACATCCCCTCGGCCGAGATGACCAAGTACGCCGCCAACGCCATGCTCGCCACCCGCGTCTCCTTCATGAACGACATCGCCAACCTCTGCGAGGCCGTCGGCGCCGACGTCGAGCTGGTCAAGCGAGGCATCGGCAGCGATAGCCGCGTCGGGAACAAGTTCCTCAACGCCGGCTGCGGGTACGGCGGCTCCTGCTTCCCGAAGGACGTCAGGGCGCTCGTCAAGACCGGCGACGATTTCCACCACGAGCTGGAGCTACTGAAAGCCGTCGAACGCGTCAACGAGCGGCAAAAGGAGATCATCTTCCACAAGATCACCCGCCACTTCGGCGACAACCTCGCCGGGAAACGATTCGCCATCTGGGGACTCGCCTTCAAGCCGGGGACGGACGACACGCGCGAAGCACCCTCACTCGTGCTCATCGACCGCCTGCTCCGCGCCGGCGCCACGGCACGCGTCTACGATCCCGTCGCGATGCCGGGAACGCGGGAACGCCTGGGAGACGTCATCGAGTACGCCACCGGCATGTACGACGCCCTCCAGGGGGCCGACGCCCTCGTCATCGTCACCGAGTGGGCGGAGTTCAAGGTCCCCAAGTTCACCTTCATCGAGCGGGCACTCGCGCGCAAGATCATCTTCGACGGCCGTAACATCTACGACCCGGTGCAAATGAAACGATTCGGGTACACCTATTACTGCGTCGGCAGACCCTCCCGCGATGACACCTGAAACCCTCTTCATCATCAACCCCGCTGCCGGCGGCGGCGCCGGGAAACGCTTCCCGCAACGCCTCGCCGGAAACGACGCGTACCGCGTGCGCTTCACCTCCCGTCCCGGCCACGCCACCGAACTGGCCGCCGCCGCCGCCCGCGAGGGATACACGCGCGTCGTCGCGGTAGGCGGCGACGGCACGCTCAACGAGGTCGGCAGCGCCCTCGTCGGCACGAACGTCGTCATGGGAATCATCCCCCTCGGCAGCGGCAACGGCCTGGCGCGCCACCTCGGCATCTCCACGCGCCCGGGCAAGGCCCTGCGACAACTCCGCGACGGCGAGGAAACGTCCATCGACGCGATCGACATCAACGGAAAATATTCCTTCAACGTGAGCGGCTTCGGTCTCGACGCCGAGGTCGCGCTCGCTTTCTCCCGGATGTCCTCGCGCGGCTTCCTCTCGTACGCCCGCGCGGCGGCGTGCCTCTGGTTTCGTTACCCGGGCCGCCGGTACGTCTTCCGTGACGGCGACACCTGCCGCGAGGAGCAATGCCTCATCGCGAGCGTCGCCAACAGCTCCCGCTACGGCTACAACCTCACCATCGCCCCGGCCGCCTCCACGTGCGACGGCCTGCTGGATCTCTGCATCATCAAGCGCCCTCCCCTCCACCTCCTCCCCCTCTACCTTTTCCGCGCCATGACCCGACGCCTCGCGGATTCCCCCTATTACCGCGAAACGCGACACGAGGAGATCATCATCGAGGGCGACTTCCCCGCCGGACACCTCGACGGGGATCCCTGCACCTTCACGTCACCCGTCCGCGCGCACGTCATCCCCGGCGCGTTGCGCGTCATCGTGCCGTCACGTACCGGGGGGCGATAATTTTCTTATCTTCGCGAACAGGAATAAAAATCAATCCAATGGAAATCAAGACGACATTAAGGTTAGGAGACTGCAGGGAAGTACTAAAGGAACTCCCGGACAACTCGGTGGATCTCGTGTTCACGTCGCCTCCTTATGCCGACCAGCGGAAAAACACGTACGGGGGGATCTCTCCCGACAAGTACGTCGAGTGGTTTCTCCCCGTCTCCCTGGAACTTTCGCGCGTGCTCAAGCCGACGGGCACGTTCATGCTAAACATCAAGGAAAAGGTGGTCGACGGCGAACGGAGCACGTACGTGATGGAGTTAATCAATAAAATGGAATCCGGCCTATCTTGCTGGCTGTCAATTACTTATCGATAGTCATATCATAAACAGGTAATATTTTAGAAACAAACCTATGCCTTTTGCTTATTCCACTCTGAATCAGCGTTTTGAAATTGGATAAATTCAGAATAGATAACGGATAAGTAACGAGCTAACTTCTCTGGATTGCTCCGCTTTGAGCAGGTTGGTTAGCTTTCGACAAAGATAAAACTATTTTTCAAAATGTGTATAATCTATTCCGATGTTTTGTTATTATTATCGTCTGCCTGAGATTTTAATTCTTTAATTGCTCTGTCGAAATCGCTTTCGTATTGTAGCATTTCTTTTCGACGATATTCCTCAAACTCTCGTGTAGCCTTTTCAATAGCTTGTTTATGCGAAACGGTTCCCGCATTGGTAAGTAAAGGCCGATTACCGACCGACAGTATATTGTCCAATTTCTCTATCCATTGCTGCATGGTCATTGCATGTTGCTCAATGGCTTGCAATTCGGCAAAATCAAGATATTGGGATACCAATAAATTCAAGACCTGCAATTCTTTTTCCGACAGGTAGTTCTTTGCAATTTTAACATCGTCGCAGGTTATGTAATCTCCTTTGAAGTTGGTCATGCCCACCATCGGTTTATCAGCATCCACCCTTTGGTAGATTACTTCCGCAGCCGTGTGTTGATGGGCTGCATAATGCATCTTATTTTGCACGGTGGCAAAAAACTGTCGGGTAATATCGGCTCGCGGATCATAATCTACTGCTGTGGCGTAAATATCGGTTACTTGCTGGTACAGATTACGTTCACTCGAACGAATATCCCTGATTCGTTGCAGCAACTCGCGAAAGTAGCGGTTCCCGTTTCCTTTGAGGCGTTCATCATCCATCGTAAATCCTTTCTGGATATACTCGTGCAGTCGCTGTGTCGCCCACTGCCTGAACCGTGTTGCCACTTGTGATTTTACGCGGTAACCGATGGCGATAATCATATCCAGATTATAATGTTCAATCTGTCTTTTTACCGAACGGTTGCCTTCATTTCGAAGTAACAAGAAATACTTGTGAGTTGCTTCTTTCGACAATTCGCCTTCATCTATGATACCGTTAATGTGCAAGCTGATATTTTGTTGAGTGGTATCGAACAACAGGGCAATTTGTTGTTGTGAAAGCCAAACAT
>JAIRKS010000030.1 GCA_031259905.1 Odoribacteraceae bacterium | reverse complement strand
GGCGTCGTTGCTGGGGAGGTCGCCACCGAACATCAGGGGCGAGCGGAAGATCGAGAAGAAGGTCATCAACGATCGTTGTTCGTCCCTCGACAGGCGGGACGCGCGATCCTCTCCCCGTTCGCCGCGGATGGAGATGCGTCCCAGCGGGATCATGTCGCAGTCGGGCCACGCGGGGGATATGAAAGGCGTCCACGAGCGGGCCACTTCCATCAAGTGCACCACGTCCCTCCACGAGTCCCAGAGGTCGTCGACCATCCGCCACATGTTGGCGTTCCTGCTCGCGTGTTCGCCCTTCTCTACCGGTGTTGCGCCGGGCGACATGCTCAGGACGATCTTTCGCCCGCAGCGGTCGATGGCCGCGCGGATCATCTCGATTTCCCGTTCGTGGTAGGGGCGCGAGAGGTCGTCGATTTTGACGAAGTCGACTCCCCACGAGGCGTACAACTCGAAGATGGAGTTGTAATACTCCTGTGCACCGGGCCTGTTGGCTATCGTGTAATTATCCCTTAGCCATGTGCATTGCAAGTCCCTGGAGTAAATCCGGTCGGCGGTGATGTTACTCGTTCCCTTGACTGGCAGTCGTTTTTTTACGGCTTCCACGGGGACGCCTCGCATGATGTGTATGCCGAACTTCAATCCCAGCGCGTGGACGCGATCGGCGAGGGGTTTGAATCCTTTCCCGTCGGCGGCGGAGGGGAAGCGGTTGACGGCGGGGGTGTATCGCCCGTACTCGTCGATGACGTAGCGGGGATCGTGCTGGTTGTATCCCCCGGCCTTGTCGTTTTCGACGAACCAGCGGATGTCCACCACGACGTATTCCCAACCGTATCGTTTCAGGTGCTTGGCCATGTATTCGGCGTTCGCGATTACCTCGTGTTCCTCGACCGTTGGCCCGTAACAGTCCCAGCTGTTCCAGCCCATTGGCGGGGTTTCTGCCCACGCGTGGAAGGCGGTTTGCGCGGCGACGGGGAGCGCGGCGAGGCATGTCATCAGGATGAAGATTGTTTTTTTCATGCGTGTTGTTTTTTTGTGTAAAGATTATCCTAGAACCCACCGCGTTTTCTTTCCGAACACACGGTACGCGACGGCAACGCAAATCCACGAGACGCCGAATGCCGCGATCGCGGCCAGCGGGATTTGCAAACCAAGGGGTACGCCCAGGGCGCGCGTCGCGAGAACGGCCGGGCCGATGAAGAAGTAATGGATCATGTAGATCCCGAAGCCACAAAGTGTCAGGTTGGCGAGCGCTTCCCGGACGCGTGGAGACGAGATCCGGATCACCTTGCAGGCCATGAAGATCGGGACGGTCATTAACACGACGTTGAGTGAGTTGGTCGTCCAGAAGAGTTCAGCCATTTGTTCCGTGTGCCCGGGGATGCCGGTCATGTGGGTATACCCGATGTACGTGATGCAGTAGCCCGCCGCGAGCATGGGAAGTCCCAGCCACAGCACCTTCTTCGCGCTCCACGAGCGATCCCTGAGGTAGTGCCCGAGGAGCAGGTAGCCATTGAACCCGGCGAAGTAGTAGAGCATCCCGAACGAATTCCAGCTGCACGATCCCCACAGGTACTTGTCCGCGAAGAAATGGTAGTACGGGAGAATGGTTGTCACTCCCCAGGCAACCAGAAACCAGCGTTTGGCACTCTCCGACGCTTTCTCGACCCAGCACGAGAAGACGGGCATGTAAAGGTACAGACCGATCAACAGGTAGATGTACCACATGTGTATCCCAATCGTGGAGAAATTGAAGGGGATCAGTGCGATGTGCTTTAACCCGACGTCCAGCGTTTGCTCCAGGAAGTCCTCCCCGGCGTAGGGGAAGAACGCGAGGATGAGCTGTTCCCCGCCACCGAATAAACCGACGATCCACGGGAAAAGACAATAGATCACCGACCAGGCGAGGAAAGGGAAGAGTACCCGGCCGATACGTTTTTTATAGAAAACTCCTGCATCCCCGCGCACCGGCAGTAGCAACGCGCCCGTGATCATCACGAAGAGCGGGACGCTATGCCGGAGGATACCTCCCCAGATCGCGCCCCAGAAGCGAATGTCGGCGATGACGGGTGACGTTTCCGGCGCCCAGTTGAAGGGGTTGGCGCAATGGCAACTCACCAGCGTGAACATGGCCACGAAACGGACGACGTCCAGCCAGACCATCCGTCCATCCACGGGAGTATTTCGAGTTGTTTTCATTGCCGCGGCGTGTTAATCGTGTAGGGTGATTTGTTTTTCGATGGCTTCGCCGTTCGCGAGGAGTGCCGCGGAGGGTTGCCCGCCGCCGACGGAGAGGCGGACGAGGCCGGAGTCGGTGACGAGGTGATCCCCGTCGACGCGGGCGAGTTGCCTGGGGGAGAGGCTGAACGTTACGCGGCGCGTCTCGCCGGCCTCGAGGTAGACGCGGGCGAAGCCTTGTAGCGAGCGGATCGGCACGCGACCGGGGGCGTTTTCCCGCGCCGTGTATAATTGTACTACCTCGTGCCCGGCACGGTCGCCGACATTTTTCACTTTCACCGATATCTCCAGCGGTTCGCCCGCCCGGATCTTGCCGGGGGCTTTGAGGTTCGAGTACGCGAAGCGCGTGTAGCTGAGGCCGTGGCCGAAGGGGTAGAGCGGTTCGCCCGTGAAGTAGCGGTATGTCCTGCCGCTCATGTCGTAGTCGTCGAACGGCGGGAGGTCGTCCGCGGACTTGTAGAAGGTGACGGGGAGGCGTCCCGACGGGTTATGATCTCCGGAGAGCACGTCGGCGATGGCCTCTCCTCCCGCCTCGCCGGGATACCACGCCTCGATGATGGCGGAGAGGTGTTCTGCTTCCCAGTTGACGGCGAGGGCGCTCCCGTTGAGCAGCACGAGGACGACCGGCTTCCCCAGCGCGTGGATCTTCCGGATCAGTTCCTGTTGCACGCGGGGCAGGCCGATGTCCACGCGGTCGCCGCCGCTGAATCCCTCGACGTTGACGCGCATCTCCTCGCCCTCGAGCCGCGGGCTGAGGCCCATGCACATGATGACGACGTCGGCGTCGCGAGCCGTGGCGATGGCCTCTTCCTCGAGCGATTCGGCGGGGGGATCCCAGAGCAGGCGGGCGAACGCGCCGCTCATTCCTTTTTTCCCGGCGTACTCGAAGCGGAGGCGATAGGGTCGTCCGGCCTGGAGGCGGAGGATGGTGTACGAGGGGTTGGTCTCGTGGACGGTAAGCCAGTTGGCGACGCGTTGGTCGTCGACGTACAGCTCGAAGCGCGGGTAGGCGTGGCCGCCGATCACGTAGTCGCCGGTCACGGGGGGCACGAGCACTCCCGTCCAGAGGACGGTGCCGTCGGCGTAATCCCCGTCCGGCGGGTCGTATCCCCAGTGGTGATCGATGCCCGTCCACGTTAGTGTTTCCTCGACGCCCGTCGGGTCGTTCAACTTGTCGCCGTGACGGTCCGTGGCGTGCAGGCCGTGCTCGTTCAGCGTGGCGTCGGTGTAGAGGTATTCCGCGGGGATCGCGCGCAGGAGCGGCAGGCCGTCGGCCACGGGGCAGCCGGGGGCGTAGGTGACGGTCGCGTCGCGGAATCTATCGCGTATTCCCTGGAGGGGGGTGGTGTACTGGCGCGCGAAGCCGTTGTAGTTGCCGTACAGGAGGTGTTCATCGTCGGCGTTCGGGCCGATGACGGCGATTTTTCTGGGCGCGTCGTCGAGCGGGAGGAGGTTGCCCTCGTTCTTGAGCAGGACGATGGAGGCGCGGGCGACATCGCCGGCGAGCGCCTGGTGGTTGATCTCGTCGACCTCGTAGGCATGCCTGTTGGCGTACGGCACGACGCTATCCGGGTCGAACTGCCCAAGCTGCATCCGGGCGAGCATGATGCGCTTGACGGAGCGGTCGATCTCCTCGACGGAGACGAGTCCCCGCTCGACGGCCTCGACGAGCACCGGGTAGGTATCGCCGCAATTCTGGTCGGTGCCGGCCTTGAGGGCCATCGCGGCGGCCTCGACGCGGTCGTGGGCGACGCCGTGCCGTCCCTCGCGGTAGAAGTCGTGGAGCGCCCAGCAGTCGGAGACGATGAAGCCGGTGAATCCCCATTCGCCGCGGAGCATTCCCTCGAGGAAGGTGCTCCCGCAGCAGGGCATCCCCTCGAAGCGCTGGTAGGCGCACATGACGCAGCGCGCGCCGCCCTCCTTGACGGCCCTTTCGAAGTGGGGGAGGTAGGTTTCGAGCATGTCGTGCGTCGACGGCCGGACGTCAAAGGAGTGGCGCGTGGACTCCGGCCCGCTGTGTACGGCAAAGTGCTTGACGGCGGAGATGACTTTCAGGTAGCGCGGGTCGTCGCCCTGCAGCCCGCGGATGAACTGCACGGCGAGCGAGCCGGTGAGGTAGGGGTCTTCCCCGTAGGT
>JAIRKS010000006.1 GCA_031259905.1 Odoribacteraceae bacterium | reverse complement strand
TGCTCAACCGATCTCCCCATCTTGTACGTGTAGTCCCCCCTTTTGCAAGAGGAGTCGCCCCTTTTGTAAGAGGAGTCGCCCCCTTTTGTAAGAGGAGTCGCCCCTTTTGTAAGAGGAGTCGCCCCTTTTGTGAGAGGAGTCGCCCCTTTTGTTAGGGAAGTAGGATACTCTTGTAAGGGGAGTAGGCTACTCTTGTAAGGGGAGTAGGCTTTTCTTGTAAGGGGAGTAGGCTTCTCTTGCCGGGGAAGTAGGCTTCTCTTGCCGGGGGAGTAGGCTTCTCTTGCCGGGGGAGTAGGCTTCTCTTGCCGGGGAAGTAGGCTTCTCTTGCCGGGGGAGTAGGCTTCTTTGGGGAGGGTACCGGTGATGATCGTGGTTTCGATTGGTTAGATTTCGTTCGTGTAGTAGATCCAGACGAGGGCGGCGTGGCGTAATCCCGGGAAGAAATACTCGAGCATGTAACGGTACGGGATGCCGCCGTCCAGGTTTTTTAACACGCTCTCGCGTCCCACGCGCGACGCGGGGTCCCAGACGGGGACGCGGTCGATGACGCGTAGTACCGCGTCGCGGCTGGACATGCGGGATTGCTCGACCTGGGCGCGAAGTCCCTCCCAGTCCTCGCCGCCGTCGTGCACGAGGATGGCGTCTGCCGGGAGGCCGGAGTGACGGGCGATGTATTCCTTTACCGCGGTCGCGCGTTGACGGGACAGGAGCATGTTCCCCTGGTAAGAGCCTTCCGGGGAGGCGAATCCGGCCACGAGGAGGTGCGTCACCCGGCTGTTCCCGGAGTGCTCGATCGCCCGTATCGTGGAGAGTAGCCCGGCGAGTACCTCCCGGTTGTCTTCCCGTTCCGGCTCGATCAGGCTGCTTCCCTGCCGGAAGTAGACGCTCGCCCCGCCGGTGAAGAGCATTCCCCGCGCGTTCCGGTCTTGGCCGCTGGCAGGTTGCACGTGGGAGAGGCGGCGCGATAGCTCGTCGCCCGCGGAGGCGGCGGGTTCGTCGCGGTCTGCCGGTGGCGTGGCGAGGGCGAGCGGGTCGATGACCGTGGTGTATTTTACCTCCATGTCGTCGTCCCACCCGGCGTTGACTTTCTCCAGCACGAGTTTCGCCCCGTTCATCCATTGCTTGAAGGGGATCGTGGCGGAGTAGTTCGCGTTATCGTCTTCTACCAGGTGCATGGCGCGCGGTTTTTTTTCTTCTTTGGTGGGCCGCGCGTCTTTCCTGTGGATGATGACGGGCGGCAGTGACCATTTGTTCCGGTCGTCCTGCAGCACCGGCGCGAGCACGAAGACGCGGGTTTCTCCCCCCAGCCGGCGGGCGACGTTCACGCGGAAGGAGACGGTCACTTTTTCTCCCGTTCTATCGACGGAGAGGCGCGAGATGACTACTTTCGGCTCCCTGGCGGCCGCTCCCGTCGTGACGAGTAGCGCGAGTACGAGTATAATTTTTTTCATCATTCCTTCAATTAATAATGAGTACAAGAGCGAGGCGCGCGCCGGTCAAGCCGGTGTAGAGCTTTTTATAGTCGTTGAGGCGAGTGCCGGGCGCGTCCGGGTCAAGCTCGTCGTAGTCGAACAGGAGCGCGCCGCCACTCACGCTGCACTCGACGCCCCACCGCCGCCCGATGACGAGGTGGTAGCCGTAGGAGAGCGAGGCGCCCCACGCGTTTCCCTCGTAACGGGATTCTTTCTTGAAGAGGGAGAGTAGCTCGTGGCCGCCGATCTCGTATTTGCCGAGGAGGAGTTGCGCGCCGAGGAAGTGGCCGAGGAAGCGCTCCCGGTACCAGCCGCGTATTTCCGCGCGGGCGAGCACGTGGGAGAGGGTTTTCTCCCCGGTGCTGCCCGTGCCGAACGCCCCGGAGAGGTCGAGCGACGCGCGGCGGCTTAGCCCGATTTCCATGCCGAGGGAGGGGGCGAGCAGGATCGCGTCGTGCAGCAGGTTTGTTTTCACGGCCAGCACCGGGATTTCCCGCTGCACGTAATGCTCGACGGGGATGTAACGGGAGACTTCTTGCCCGTTCACTTTACCGGCGATCGCGAGCATGCCGGCGAGGAGCGTCACGAGGGGTGTTTTCTTCATCTTTCCTCGATCCAGGAGATGATTCTCTCGTCCGTCGGCAGGACTCTCGGCTCGATGGAGTCTACCCAGTTTCCTTGCTCGTCCACCAGGAATTTCTGGAAATTCCAGGTCACGTCGGCGTCCCTTTTCCCGTTTTCCTCCTTGCCGGTGAGCCAGCGGTAGAGTGGCGCCATGTCGTCGCCTTTCACCGAGATTTTAGCCATCACGGGGAACGTCACGGCGTACCTGGAGGTGCAAAACGCGAGTATCTCCTCGTTTGTCCCCGGCTCTTGTTGCCCGAAATTGTTCGCCGGGAAGGCGATGACCGTGAATTTCCCTTCCTTGCCGTATTTCTCGTGTAGCTCCTGCAGTTGCTTGTACTGCGGCGTGAGTCCACACCTGGAGGCCACGTTTACCACCAGCACTTTTTTTCCTTTCAGTCGCGACAGGGGATATTCTTTTCCGTCGATTGTCGTCACCGTGAAGTCATGAAATTTCCGGGTAGCAGCGGTGGTTGACGTGATGATTGTCAAAAGCGTGAGTAAAAATAGCGTTCCTTTCATGGGATATCTTTTTATTAATGGTTGCTCAAAAGTAGTACAAAACCGGCAATTCCCCGTCGTTTCCTTTCAAAAAAAAATTCTTTTTTGGCAACCAAACGCGCGGCGTCATTCTCGCTAACCCTTTTCTGGCGCGCTCCCCAAGAATAGTGACCGCGATATTTTATTTCATGACTTTTGGGGATTGTGATCGGTCGCGTGCATCTTCACCTTCGCGACATTAATCATAAAACCAAGTAATGAGATGAACAAGTTAGCAATTATTACCAGTATTTCTATGTTATGTGTCTCCCTGGGAGCATGTAGCGATGATACACCGAAGGTTGATCACGCCGTTAACGTGACGGGTACTTACTCCGGGACGGCCACGCTGAAGGTGGCCGGGCAGGAGGTCGAGACAATGAACGCGTGCACGATCGCCGTGACCCGCGTCGACGAGGAATCCGTGACGTTACGAATGGATAGCGCGCGATTCCAGCAGGTGTACGTCACCGACGTGACGGCTGACGCCGTCGTCACCCCGTCGTCCACCGCCGGGAGTTACGCGATCAGCGGGAGTGACAGCCCGTCGGGGAAACTTTACACCGGGGTCACTTTCACGGGGACAATCGCCGGCCAGCGGGCGAATATCGAGATCACGATAACGGTATCGACCCAGCAGGAGCCGGTTGTTGTCGTCTTCGAGGGAAGCCAGAGCCGCGGCACGGTGACCATCGACGCGTCCGACTACACGCGGTGGGTTTACTTCTCCTTCGAGAGGGGCGCGACCGTGACCGTGGACGATCCCGCCAACGATCTCTCGTGGGATATCGCTTTTCACCGCTACGACGTGAAGACTAACGGCGGGGTCTCGGGCAAGGGACAAGGTGCCGCCCTCGAGACCACGTTCAAGAAGTTTAACGATGTCACCAGCATTCCTACCAGTGGCTACACGGAGGATGTCGCCGCGCAGATTAACCTCTCCGGGATGCCGCCGGTGTACACCGAGGGGTCGAAGAACGAGGTGTTGGCGAAGTGGGTGTCGATGGATCTCTCGACGATGCCTCCCCCGACGGTCTTGAGCAAGCTCGTGTATATCGCGCGCTCGGCCTCTGGAAAGTACGTCAAGCTGCTCTTCACGGATAATACCAACGACGAGGGCGTGACGGGACACGTGACTTTCTCCTACGAGATCGAACCGTGATATGGAGACCATCTTCCTGCTGTTAGCGATGTTCGCGGTGATCAAGGCATTGTTCACCGCGAGCCTCTTCCCGGGGACGAGCGAGAAGCTCGCGTGGGGCGTGGCGTGCGCGGTATTCGTGGTGATGGGCCACCCGTTCGCGATCGCGAGCAGCAGGGTGATGTTGGAACGGGCGCTGTCGGGGGTGGACGCGATACGCGACATCTCGGCGATAGTAATGATTGACCTGCTGCTGGTCGCGGGCTTTTGCCGGGTGATATCCGGCGCGAGTCCGCCGCGGGGCATCCTCCTCGTGGCCCGTTACATTCCCGACGTGTTCATCTTTCCGGCGCTTTTCTACCTGCACGTGACGCTCTTCTCCTGCCTGCCGGGGACAGGCTTCACGACAATTACCGCCGTGTACGCGGCGGCGGTGGCGGCGAGTATAGGCGGTGGCAGCTTGTTGCTGGCGCGCGCGACACGCGAGTCGCGGCTGGAACTCGTGGCAATCCTCTCCCTCTTACTCTTCTCGCTGGCCGCGTGCTGCACGGTGTTCCACCCCTCGTCGGTGATCCACGCGCGTCCTGACGCTGTCGACTATCATTCTCTCGCGTTCGCGGTCACGCTTCTTCTTCTCGTTTTCCTGGTCGGGTACGCGGTGGGAGAGGTGCGGCGGCGCGTAAACTATAAAATCAAGAAATCATGAAATCTATATCGGAATTAATGTTCTGGATCTCCAACGGGCTACTCGTGCCGGTTATCATTGGCTTGCTCTTCTTCTTCTTCAAGGTGCTGTTACAGGCGGGCAGTTTCTTCAGCCACTACCTGCACCGCGCGCGACGGGAGAAACAAGTGGAGGCGGCCATGAAAGAAGCCGCAAGCGCGAGTGCCCTCGTGTCATCGCTCCGCGACCTTCCCCCGACACCCTGTACCGCGATGCTCCTCGACCTGTACGCGTCGCGGGACAACCCGGCGCGCATGGCCCGCGCGATCTCCGGGTACGAGTTACGAGCCGACAGCGAGCTGGGCAAGACGCGTCTACCGGCAAGGTTCGGCCCGATCCTCGGGTTGATGGGGACGCTCATCCCGATGGGCCCGGCGCTCGTCGGTTTATCCACCGGGGAGATCACCTCGATGGCCTATAACATGCAGATCGTCTTCGCGACCACGGTGCTGGGGCTACTGACCGGGGCGATCGCTTACGTGATCATCCAGGTGCGCCAGCGATGGATCTCCTCCGACCTGGTGAACATGGATTACCTCGTCGATCTCCTGCAACAAGAACAAGAAAGATCATGAGACGGCCGCGCAGGAAAATCCTCCATCGCGAGGAGACGGACCCCGTCGCGTTGCTCGCGAATCTCTTCGACGTGGCGATGGTATTCGCCGTCGCGCTGATGGTAGCGCTGGTCGCGAAGTACAACATGACCGAGATCTTCTCCCGCGAGGACTACACCGTCGTCAAGAATCCCGGCAAGGAGAACATGGAGATTATCACCAGGGAAGGCGAAAAGATCACCCGCTACAAGCCCTCCGATAAACAAGACGGTAGCGGGCGACGGGGACGGAAAGTGGGGGTAGCTTACGAGCTGGAAAACGGCGAGATCATCTACATACCGGAGTAGCTGTCCCGACAACAACCATCGATGAACATATATCATTTCACACCTCAACTATTTATTTCTTAAAACGACGATCATGAGATTTTCACTTATCCCGTGCCCGTGGGCGCGGACCATAATAGCCTGCCTCCTCCTCGGAGTGGAGGCGACGGCGGGTAACCTCGCATCATACCCGGTAAAGGGGGTAGTTCTGGACAACAAGGGGACAGCGCTCCCGCTGGCGACCGTCCGCGTGCGGGGCACGAACATCGGCGTGGGCACGAACACCCGAGGGGAGTTCACCCTTGACCTGAAGAGAGGCGAGCACGTCCTCGTGGCCAGCTTCGTGGGGTTCGAGCCGCGGGAGCTGACCGTGCAGGCGGGCGAGGAAGAGACCGTCACTTTCCGCCTGCGACCGGCGACGAATGACCTCGACGAGGTCGTCGTGACCGGCTCGCGCGCCGAGCGCCCGTTGAAGGACGTGCCGGTCATCACCCGCGTCATCACGAGCGAGGAGATCAAGCGACTCAACCCGCTGGATTTCCAAAGCCTGCTTGAGTACGAGCTGCCCGGCGTGCAGTTCGGCCGTCACCACGGCACGGGCCTTCCCACCCTCACCTTCCAGGGAATGGACGCGAACTACGTGCTCTTCCTCGTCGACGGGGAGCGGGTCGCCGGCGAGGGGGCAGCGGATAACATCGACTTCAACCGGTTCAACATCGACGACATCGAGCGTGTCGAGATCGTGCGTGGCGCCATGTCTACCCTCTACGGGTCGAACGCGCTGGGAGGGGTCGTCAACATCATCACGAAGAGCGTCAACCGCCGCCTCTCCGGGAGTCTCTCCGGCGTCTACACCAGCCGCGGCGAGCAGAAGTACGCCCTCTCCCTCGGCAGCAAGCTGAAGAAGTTCTCCACGCTCACCTCCGCCTCCTACCGGCTCAAGAAGCCCTTCTCGATAGAGGACAAGCAGGGGACGACAACCGTGTACGAGACCGCCGGCGGGCAGGATTCCATCGTCATGGGGCAGCCCGGCAGCACCGCCATCACCGGCTATAACATCTGGCATCTCAACGAAAAGCTCGCCTATAACGTCAACGAGAAGCTGAGCGTCACCGCCACCGGTTCCTACTACACGTACCGCCGCGTCTACCTCGCCTCGCTGAACAACAAGAAAGAGGATCTCTCCCGCGAGTACTCGGCAGGCGGGAAGGTCAAGTACATCTTCAACGAGAACAATATCGTCGAGTTCAACTACCACCGCGATCACTTCGACAAGTATATCGACTACATCCTCACCGGGCGCGAGGAGCACACCTACCGCGACGTGCTCGACAACTTCCGGCTGGCCTACTCCCTCTCGATCCGCGAGAAACACTACATCGTCACCGGCATCGAGCTGGACAACGAGCGGCTCATGCACTACATGTTCAAGGACACCGCCGCCAACAGCGTCAGGAACGGTGTCTTCTACTTGCAGGAGGAGTACCGCATACTCGACAACCTCCGTATCGTTGCCGGCGCGCGGCTGGACTATCACTCCGAGTACAACCTGCACGTCAGCCCGAAGCTATCGGTGATGTACCGTCCCGGCGTCGTCACCCTCCGTGGTGGGTACTCCACCGGCTTCCGCTCCCCCTCGCTCAAGGAGCTATACTCCGAGTGGGATCACCAGGGCATGTTCACCCTCCTCGGCAACAGGGACCTCAAGCCGGAAGAGAGCCGGCAGTTCTCCCTCTCCGCGGAGGTCAACAAGGGCATCTTCAACCTCTCCGCGTCGGGATACGTCAACCGCTTTAAGCGAAAGATCGTCCTGCAGGACGTGCGGGAGAACGGCGAGTGGTTCATGAAGAACGTCAACTCGGACAGGGCGAGGACTACCGGCGCGGACATCACCGCGCAAGCGCGTTTCCCCTTCGGCCTGCACCTGCGCAGCTCCTACGCGTACGTTGACGACCACGACGAGATCGACGGTCGCGACCGCTCCTCCGTCCGCCCGCGCTCGGCCACCTTCAGCGCGGCGTACAGCCGCAACATCGGGAAAACGCGCGCCAGTGCCAGCCTCAACGGGCGCTGGATGTGCGCCGTCGACGTATGGAGTCTCGACACCGCTACCGGGAGATACTTCTACCAGAAACATTCCGCGCGGAATAACTGGAGGCTCAACCTCGCGGGGGATTTCCCGCGGGGCATCCGCCTCACGGCAGGGATCGACAACCTGTTTAACTTTACCGACAAGAACGTCTCCGGCGATACCTACGCGTCGCTTAGCCGCGGGATCGATTACATGCTCGCGCTTTCCATAAAAATATAATACATGAAAAAGATCATCATCCTCTCCCTGTCTCTCCTCCTGCTCCTCGCGGCGGGGTACTTCCTTTACGATCGCCACGTCGCCGCCACGCGCGTCGCCCTCGTGAATTTCCAGGCGATCACCCTCGGGCAGATCGCCAGGGCGAACGAGAACCCGTATATTAAGGTGCGGGAAGTTTCTCTCGACGACCTGCACCGTCTTTCCTCCTTCGACCTGGTGCTCGTCAACGGCATGGGCCTGCGCGTCATCGAGGAGCAGCGGGCCGTGCTCCAGCGCGTAGCCGACCGGGGCGTCCCGGTGTACACCGGCATGGCCACCAACCCGGCCAACAATATCTGCAACCTCGACTCGGCCGACCGGGAGATCGTCGCGGCGTACCTCGCCGGCGGGAGGAAAAGCGACTACCGCAACCTCCTCGAGTACGCGCGCGTCGTGATAGACCGCAAGCGAGTCTCCACGCGGGCGGCCGAGCCTCCTCCCATCCGTCGCTCCACCGACTACATCTACCACGTCGCGGACGGCGAGGAGCGAGAGTTCTCTACCGTGGAGGAGTACCACCGTTTCCTCGTCGAGCGGGGACTGTGGCACGAGACAGGCAAGCGCGTCGTCGTCACCGGGCAGATGGCAGACCCCACCGACCTCATCGCCGCGCTCGAGGAGAGCGGGCTGAACGTCTACCCCCTCTCCACCTTCCGCCGCCTGGAGGAGTTCCTCCGCGCCATCGCGCCCGACGCGGTCATCAACCTCCCGCACGGCCGGCTGGGGGAGCGCGTCGTCTCCTTCCTCGAGGAGCGAAACATACCGCTCTTCGCGCCGCTCACCGTCAATAGCCTGGTCGACGAGTGGGAGAAAGACCCGCGGGGCATGTCCGGTGGCTTTCTCTCCCAGAGCGTCGTCATGCCGGAGATCGACGGGGCGATCCGCCCGTTCACCCTCTTCGCGCTGTACAGGGACAAGGATGGATTACATTACTCCCGCGCCATCCCCGAACGCCTCGCCACTTTCGTCGAAACCGTCAACGCGCACCTCTCGCTCGCCGGCAAGCCCAACGCCGATAAGCGCGTCGCGATATTCTACTTCAAGGGACCGGGACAAAACGCCATGACCGCCGGCGGAATGGAGGTCGCGCCGTCGCTCTACAACCTGCTGCGACGGATGAAAGACGAGGGGTACACCGTGGAGTTACCCGCCGACCACCGCGCCCTCGAGCGGGACATCATGCAGCAGGGGGCCGTCTTCGGTAATTACGCCGCCGGCGCGCTCGATCGCTTCATGGACACCGGCTCGCCGGCCCTCGTCTCCCGCGACGATTACGAGGCGTGGGTCGCCGCCGACCTCCGTCCCGGCAAGTACGCCGAGGCCGT
>JAIRKS010000004.1 GCA_031259905.1 Odoribacteraceae bacterium | reverse complement strand
TTCGTGTTTTTTTTGTTCACGGGGCGAATGTAGCGCATTTTTCCCTATCATGAGACAATCTCTCTCCATTTTCCGGGCATTTTTTTTCCGCGTCCCCCTTTCGCGTGCTCCTGGTCGGTCATTTCAACCGCCGCGCGACGATGAAAAAGCCGGAAAAGTGGCCTCCCACGGAGGCCGGTAAAAAGAAATGGGGCTGTCTCATCCCGGCGCGTGCGGTTTGTCCGGGCTTCCCGTCGCGATGGCAAGGCCGCGTTCGCCCTGGTCGACAAACGGTAAGCCAGGCAGTAAGGGGAGGGGGGACGACGCCAAGCGTGACGCGTGGGAGTTTTACTTTTCGCTTTCTTGTTTTCCTGAAAATTACGCCTATATTCGCGGCGAAAGCAGCAAGACCCTAAAATTAAGTATATATGTATTGGACACTGGAATTAGCTTCAAAACTGGAAGACGCGCCCTGGCCCGCGTCAAAGGATGAATTGATCGATTACGCTATCCGCTCTGGCGCGCCAATGGAGGTAATCGAGAACTTGCAAGACATTGAAGACGAGGAGGAGATATTCGAGAGTATCGAGGACATCTGGCCCGATTATCCCAGTAAGGACGACTTCTTCTTCAACGAGGACGAGTACTAAAGCAAGTGCCAGGACTGGCAACTGAACGAGTATGATTCGGGGTTTTCTCGCGTCATACTCGTTTTCTTACGGGGTGACGGGTCGTCGCCCCTCCTTTTTTTTATTCCCGTCGCGTTATCTCAGGAAGGAGGCGTACTCGTGCAGGAAGTTTGGCGTGAAAAGCGTGGCATTCCCGGGGGCCTCGATGGAGTCGCGCGTCCAGTAGCGCGCCTCCTCGATCTCGCTCGTGTTGACGCGGATCTCGTCGCGGCCGGTGCAGAGGAAGGTGAATACCAGTTCCCGTTCGCGCGCGTTTTCCCAGAGGTAGCTGCCGAGGAAGCGGGCCGTGAGCCGCGTGATGCCGAGTTCCTCGAGGCTTTCCCGTTTCAGCGCCTCCTCGATGGATTCGCCGGCGGAGACGTGACCGCCGACGGCCGTGTCCCACTTGCCGGGGAGTAGCGCCTTGTTCTTGCCGCGTTTTTGCAGGTAGATCTCCCCCGACGGGCCGGTGACGTGCAGGTGGACGACCGGGTGGAGCAGCCGCGAGCCGCCGTGACAGCGGCGACGCGTGGCCTTGCCGATCGTCCGTCCCTTCCCGTCGACGATGGGTAGCCATTCCTCGCGGCGCGCGCGGCAGGCCCGCGCGAGGAGGGCGACCAGCAGGATAAGGCAAAGGAGGGGGAGCACGGGGAGGTTCACCGGATTGTCGCGTGCAATTGTTGCTTGTAGGCGTTGACGAGCTTATTCATCACCCTGTCGATTTGTTTATCGGTGAGGGTTTGTCCCTCGTCGAGCAACGTGAAGCTGACGGCGTACGATTTTTTCCCGGCGCCCAGCCGCTCGCCCTCGTAGACGTCGAAGAGGGAGACCGATTTCAGGAGCGACCGCGCGGTGACGAAAGCCAGGTCGCGCACTTCCTTGAAGGTGACCCGCTCGTCGAGCAGCAGGGCCAGGTCGCGCTTCACCGACGGGTATCTCGGCACCGGCTTGTAGGTTACCGGGCGCGCCGCGATCTTCTCCAGGATGTTGTCCCACGTGAACTCGGCGTGGAACACCTCCTGCTGCACGTCCGCGCGCTTCAGCGGGGTCTTGTGCACGATTCCCAGCGCGACCACCGGTTTGCCTCCCAGCGAGTAACGCGCCCCCTCGCGGAAGAGGTCGCCGGCGACGTCGTCAACGTCCATTTCGTCGAGATCAAGGCCGAGGCGGGCGAGGATCATCTCGCAGTATCCTTTCAGGGTAAAGAAGTCGCTCCTGTCCCCGGGGGCGTTCCACGAGACGGGGTGCTTGTTGCCGGTGATAAAGAGGGCGAGGCGTTCTTCCTCGCGGTATTGCGCCAGGGGATTCCCCGCGTGCTCGTCCCGGTGGAACGAGTAGGCTTTCCCGAACTCGAAGAGCTTCAGGTTGGCATTTTTCCTGTTCGCGTTGTACGCTATATTTTCCAGCCCGCCGAACAGCAGGGATTGCCGCATCGCGTTCAGGTCGGAGCTGAGCGGGTTGCAGAGCGTCACCGTCTCCCCGGCGCGGAACGCGTCCATGCCCTCGAAATACGCGGCCTTCGTCAGGGAGTTGTTGATGACCTCGTGAAACCCGTTAGCCACCAGCGCGTCGGCGATCATGTTTTTCACCTTGAAGTTGTTCGGTTTCACGGAGGGATTCAGCGCGGCATGCAGTTTACCGGGGATCTCGATGTGGTTATACCCGTGGACGCGCGCGATTTCCTCGATCACGTCGGCCTCTCTCCGCACGTCTACCCGGTACGGCGGCACGCGGACGATCACCTCGTCCTCGCCGACGAAATCGACGGACATGTCGAGGGCGAGGAGTATCCGGAAGATTCTCCCGCGGTCGATGCTCTTGCCCAGCAGCCGGTCGACGCGCGAGAGGTTGACGAGGATTTCCGCCCTGGCGACCGGCTCCGGGTAGACGTCGATCACGGGCGAGGTGATTTCTCCCCCGGCGACCTCCTTGATCATCAACGCGGCGAGCTTCAGCGCGGGGATGACCATGTCGGGATCCGTGCCCCGCTCGTAGCGGAACGATGCGTCGGTGCTCAGGCCCAGGCGACGGGAGGTCTTGCGCGTGAACACCGGGTCGAAGCAGGCGCTCTCGATGAACACGGTGGTGGTCGACGGGCTGATCCCGCTTTCCAGCCCGCCGAAGATCCCGGCGATACACATCGGCTCTTCCGCGTTACAGATCAAGAGGTCGTCCTCGTGCAACTCCCGCTCCACGCCATCGAGGGTGACGAACCGCGTGCCGCGCGCGACGCTCTTCACGATCACCTTCCCACCCTTGATTTTCGCCATGTCGAAGGCGTGCAGGGGTTGCCCCAGGCCGAAGAGAATGTAATTCGTCACGTCGACGACGTTGTTAATCGGGTGTTGCCCGATGGCGCGCAGCCGGTGTTGCAACCACGCCGGCGAGGGTTTCACGGTGACTCCCTCGACGCGTATCCCGGCGTAGCGGCGGCACGCCGCCGGGCGTTCCAGGAGGACGGGGAGAGGCGCTCCGACGCGATCGACGCGGAAGGCGTCCGTCACGGGCAGTGCCAGGCTCGTTTCCTCGTGCTCTTGCCTGAGGAAGGCGACCAGGTCGCGCGCCACCCCGACGTGCGACGCGGCGTCGGCGCGGTTTGGGGTGATTTCCACCTCGATGATCGTGTCCTCGTACATGTCGTGATAGTTCTTGAACTCCGCTCCCGGCGTCGCGTCGGGGGGCAGGACGAGTATCCCGTCGCGTTCGTCGCTCGTCCCGGTTTCTTCCCCGGAGCAGATCATGCCGTGGGATTCGACGCCGCGTACGCGGGCACGCTTGATGGTGAACGCCTCGTCACCGCGGTAGAGGGTCGTGCCGATGGTCGCCACGACGACTTTTTGCCCGGCCGCCACGTTGGGAGCGCCGCACACGATTTGTAACGGGGCGTCCCCCCCGACGTCGACCCGCGTCACGTGCAGGTGATCCGAGTCAGGATGCGGCACGCACTCGAGTACTTCCCCGACGACCAGCCCGCGGAGACCTCCCTTGATCGACTCGTGTTCCCTGATGTCGCTCACCTCGATGCCGGTATTCGTGAGAATCCGGGCGATTTCCCCCGCGTCGAGCGTCACGGGCGCGTACTCTTTTAACCACTTCAACGAGATATTCATGTCTTGTTTTATTTTTGATTGTTGTTTGCCTGTATCTATTTCACGTCTAACATGCGCTGGATCGGCACCCGCGCTTTTTCCCTGATCTCGTCCGCGACCTTGACCTCGAATTGTTCTTTTTCCAGGGCGTCGAGCACGCGTTCGATCGTGATTTTCTTCATCTGGCCGCAGATGGTGGAGCGGAGCGCGGGGATAAACGTCTTGCCCGGGCAGCTTTTCGCCAGCTCGTGGATCGTTTCCAGTTCCGTGGCGACGATGTATTGCCGGCACGTGGAGCGGCGCGCGTGATCGATCATGCCGGCCGTCGAGGCGATGACGACGCGGGGATGATGCAGCACGCGGTCGTCGTGCGAGCCGTTGGCCTCGGGATGAACGAGGGCGATAGCGCCCGGGTACTCGTCGAGCCGCTCCAGGAGCACGGGCGCGGGCAGTCGCTCGTGCACGCAGCAGTCGCCGTGCCACAGCTCCATGTCTCGCCCCGTCACCTTGTTTATGTAAGCGCCGAGGTTCTTGTCCGGCACGAAGAGCACGGGACGCCCCGCCGGGAGGCTCTCGACGACCCGCGTGGCGTTCGAGGAGGTGCAGCAGTAATCGGCGTTCGACTTCACGTCGGCGCTCGTGTTGACGTAGCACACGACGATCCCCCCGGGATGGGCCGCTTTCCACGCGGCGAGGTCCGCTCCCGTGACGCTCTCGGAGAGCGAGCAACCGGCGTCGCGCGCCGGGATCAGTACTTTCTTGTCGGGGGAGATGATGGAAGCGGTCTCCGCCATGAAGTGGACGCCGCAGAAGACGATGACGCGAGCGCTCGCCCGGGCGGCCATCCGCGACAGGCCGAGGGAGTCACCGAGGTAACCGGCAACGTCCTGTACCTCCGGACGGGTGTAATAGTGCGCGAGGATGATCGCGTCCTTCTCCTCCTGGAGTCGCTTGATACGTTCTGAAATTTCTTTCACTTCCATGTAGTCTCTATCTTTTAAGCGCCAAATATACGGGATTTTTCCGAATCACGGGTACGTGACGCGAAACACGGGGCGGGGCTAACGCGCTTTCATGTCGCCGGGATTTCCAGGGAGGATGGCCTTGCTTGCCGCGGATTCCAGGTGACTCCCCGTGAATTCCAGCTGCCCTGGTACGATTCGTACATGCCCTGGTACGATTCGTACATGCCTTGCTACGATTCGTACATGCCCTGGTACGACTCGTACATGCCTTGCTACGACTCGTACATGCCTTGGTACGACTCGTACATGCCTTGGTAAGATTCGTACATGCCCTGGTACGATTCGTACATGCCCTGGTAAGATTCGTACATGCCCTGGTAAGATTCGTACATGCCTTGGTAGAAATCTTACATGCCTTGGTAGAAATCTTACATGCCTTGGTAGAAATTTGAAATGCCTTGTCAGAAATTTGAAATGCCTTGTCAGAAATTTGAAATGCCTTGTCAGAAATTTGAAATGCCTTGTCAGAAATTTGAAATGCCTTGTCAGAA
>JAIRKS010000155.1 GCA_031259905.1 Odoribacteraceae bacterium | reverse complement strand
CTGTACAAAGTTTGAAATGCCCTGTTCAAAGTTTGAAATGCCCTGTTCAAAGTTTGAAATGCCTTGGTAGAAATTTAAAATGCCCTGGTAGAAATTTGAAATGCCTTGGTAGAAATTTGAAATGCCTTGGTAGAAGTTTGAAATGCCTTGGTAGAAATTTAAAATGCCTTGGTAGAAATTTGAAATGCCCTGGTAGAAATTTGAAATGCCTTGCCGGAAATTTAAAATGCCCTGCCGCGAATCTCAAGAGACCTTTCCAGTACCCCGGTGCACCGGGCAGCGGGCCTTCGGGCGGGAGGAGAAAGTCGATCGCCTTCACGCTCCCGTCACCAGGCTCGCGGCAACGTTTCGCGGTGACGCGAAGCGTTGCCGGCAGGTCAAGGAGCGTGTTTGCCTCAATTTTTCTTTTCGTTTTCTTTGGAGGGAGAGAATTAATCACTACATTTGCAACCGGTTTTCACAATTTCCTCAGTAGCTCAGTTGGTTAGAGCGGCGGACTGTTAATCCGTAGGTCGTAGGTTCAAGTCCTACCTGAGGAGCGGATCCGATGAACTTGCCGCCCGCGCGGCAAGTTTTTTTTCGTCCGTGCTTGTCGTTCATCCCTTTTCGTTATTTTCCCTTATCTTTGATGCAGATTCGCGCGCGCCTCCTGTCGCGCGCGCCTTAAATTATCAAGTATGAAACACGACGAACGATACAACCGTAGAGGCGTCTCCGCGTCCAAGGAGGATGTCCACGCCGCGATCAAGGATATCGACAAGGGATTGTTCCCGAAAGCTTTTTGCAAGGTCGTCCCGGATTACCTCGGCGGGCGAAAGGGTTATTGTAACATCATGCACGCCGACGGCGCGGGGACGAAGTCGTCGCTGGCCTACCTGTACTGGCGGGAAACGGGGGATCTCTCCGTGTGGAAAGGGATCGCGCAGGACGCGCTGGTGATGAATATCGACGACTTGATCTGCGTGGGGGCGACGGATAACATTTTGCTCTCCTCGACGATCGGGAGGAACAAGCTCCTGATCCCGGGCGAGGTGATTAGCGCGATTATTCGCGGGACGGAGGAGCTTGTCGAGACCTACCGGAAGCTGGGAGTGAACATTTATCCCACCGGGGGGGAGACGGCCGACGTGGGTGATCTCGTGCGGACGATCATCGTCGATTCTACCGTCACCTGCCGGATGAAGCGGTCCGACGTGATCTCGAATCATCGCGTCAAGGCCGGCGACGTGATCGTGGGCCTCTCCTCCTCCGGGCAGGCCTCTTACGAGGAGAGTTATAACGGCGGCATGGGGGCTAACGGGCTGACCTCGGCGCGTCACGATGTTTTCGCTCACTATCTCGCCGCGAAGTACCCGGAGAGCTACGACGGCGCTATCCCCGACGAGCTGGTCTATTCCGGGAAACTCGCGCTGACGGACGCGATCGACGGGCTGAACGTCGACGCGGGGAAGCTGGTGCTCTCGCCGACGCGCACCTATATTCCCGTGGTCAGGCAGGTGTTGAAGGAGTTCCGGAAAGAGGTGCACGGGATGATTCACTGCTCCGGGGGGGCACAGACGAAGGTCATGGGGTTCATCGACCGGCTGCACGTGGTGAAGGATAATCTTTTCCCGGTTCCCCCCTTGTTCCGGTTGATTCAGGAGCAGTCGGGGACGCCGTGGAAGGAGATGTACAAGGTATTTAACATGGGACACCGCATGGAGATATACGTCAACCGCCGGCTGGCCGACAAGATTATCGCGATCTCGCGGGATTTTCGCGTCGACGCGCGGGTCGTGGGGTACTGCCACGCCGCCGAACGGAAAGGATTGACGATCTCCAGCGAGTTCGGGCAGTTTACTTATTGAGCCGTCACGCTCGCGTCGTTCTCGCGCCCGGGGCAAGCGCGTGCAAAAGTTTTCCCCGTGGGATAAATTAAACCGTGTCAGCAGGGTATTTGCCCGACTGACACGGTTTTATTTTACAGGCCCGGTGGAACGCGATTTCTCTCTACCGGGCAGGGGGCGCGTTATAGCGCGTTAACCAGTTCCCGTTGTTCTTGCAAGAAGATGGAGCGTTCCATCTCGCCACTTCTCGTGATGAGCGTGGAGAATCGTTTCAGCGATTCAATGTAGTTCCGCTGTGCCATGAAGATGTCCGGCGTCGAGGAGTTTAGTATCCCCAACCGGCAGACCCGCAGGTGGGTGAAGTTCAGTTCCGGACACTCGTAACAACAATACGATCCCTCCAGGTCGAGGTTGGCGAGGTAAAGCACCATCGGGCTATTTCCCCGGAACTTTCCCGACGCCGCGGTGATCTCGATCGTGTCGAGCAACTCGTGGAACTCCTTCTTGAAGCGGATGATGTCCTCCTTCGAGATCAGGCCCAGCTTGTAGATATACCCTATCTCCTTGAGCAGGGAGGAGAATATTCTCCGGTCCAGGATGTAACAGCTCCAGGGGACGTTCCAGTACGCCTCGAACAGTTCGTCACGCTTCTTTATCAGGGCCTCGGGGAAGACCACACGCGAGAACTCCTCTATCTTTTTTTCCTGCTCCACCTGGTGCAGCAGCTGGTATATATCGAATTTCCACAAGTATTCCAGCGAGTGGAAGAAGACGAAGGGGAGCATGTTATACGCCATGTAGATCTTCGCTTCCGGGTTCCTGTTGAATTCCTTGAACATCTCTACTTCCACCGACAGGATGTTATAATAATCCTCCATCGGTTGGGCGGTCGATATCTGGTTCAAGTCATACACCACCGTTTCCTGGTACTGTATGTTCAAGAATCGGTCAAGCGACATGCCGAACTTGAGCGTGAGGGCGACTACTTCATCGAACGTGAAGGGGACATCTCCGCGTATCCGGCGATACACGGCCTCTTTACCGATCCCGAGCGCGGCCTCGATCACCTTCACCAGGTTCGTGTCAGCCGGGATAGCTTGTTTTATTGCCGTTAACAGGTCTTGATTTAATTGTTTCGCGTCGTTCATAGGATCTTAAATAGACATGATACATTCCCGTTGTTTCTCCATGTAGTTCGCTCGTTGAATCTCCCCGCTTTGAGTAATCAGCGTGGCGTACCGTTTCAGGGACTCGATCCACTTGTCCTGTGTCTGGCAGAACTTCACGTTATACGACCGTACCCTGTTCATCGAGTACAGCCGCAGGTCACACATCAAGAATTCCTTACACTCGAAATAGGCTGACGAGAGCTTGAACCCGAAGTCAGAAATATAAATCTGCACCTCGTTCCCATTCTCGAAAGCTCCCTGTACCGCGAGGTTTTCCAGGTCACTCAGCAGCGTGAACAACTCCTGTTGCAACTGCTTAATCTCCTCCTTGTTTATCAACTTCAGTTTAGCAAAATACTTCACCTGTTGCACGAACGAGTCGAACATCCTTTCGTCCATGAGATAGTGCGAGCACCCCGCGCTGTGCATCTCCTGCACGAACACGCGTTGGGTCGTCAGCACCTTATCCGGCATCTCCAGCGTGGAGAAGGGCATCAGGCTCTTGTGCACCCGGATCTGGTTTATCCACCTGAACAGTTGGAACTTCGCGATCGTCGGGTACGGCGTCACGAACACGTACGGGAACGTGTTAAACGCCAGTTTAATCTTCGACTCCGGGTCTCTCTTCAACGCCCTGAATACCTCGATATACCCGTCCAACACCTCGTAATACTTCTCGAACAGGTTTTCCATCTTTATCAGGCTCAGATCGAAAACGGCCCGCCTGATATTCTTCAGGCCGATTATGTTATCCAGCGAGATATTCAAGCCCCTGGAGAGCTTGGCTACCTCGTCAAAGGTAAACACCACCTCGCCTCTTAGCCTGCGGTACACCGATTCTTTCCCCATAGACAACACGTCGGAGATCAAATTGACCATGCTGGTTCCCTGGGGAAGACATTGCGCGACCGCCGCAATTAATTCTTCGTTTAATCCTTCTTTCATATTTCAAATTAGCAAAAAAACACACTCTTCAGGCAGACAAAGGTAATCCTTTTTCGATAAATCCAAAAGAGGCAACTCTTAATATTCCAAAAAAAAGATCACCTCTCGCGGACAGGCCGTTTTTTTTCGCGTTCAGTCACGCCACGCTCTTTTACCACCAGTTTATGGCGCTCTCTGCAAATCCTTCCCCCGGAAGTAATTCCTTCGAGAACGATCGAATAGCTTCCCGGCGTATCGGCGGTATAGAAGGAGAGTTTCTCGCGCTTTTCCCCGGAGAGTTTCACCGCGGGATTCCAGTATATCGTTCGGCGGGAATCGTGTTCGAGCGTCAGGCGCACGGAATCCACCTCGTACTTCGGGACGTAGAACTCCGCCGCCTTCTGGTAGCCGAGCAACGTGAAGGGGACGATGTTCGGGCGACCGGGAGAGGAGGGAATGAAGCCGAACTTGTACGAGACGTTGATCACGCCGCCGGACGCGCGCTCCCCGAAATACATCGTTCCCTGCCGTCCGTCGAGCATCGAGATACTCAACAGCGCCTCCGGGTGGATCATGTGGAGGAAATCTATACTCTCCTCGAAATCGTTCATCAACAAGTACATTCGTTGGTTAATGTAAGAGAAATACTCGTCCCCGTTCTCGTCTCGTTCCAGCATCACGCCGGGGAACAGGTGCTGGATCGTCTGCACGGCGTCGAAGCTCCACACCGCGGCGATGGCGGCCGAATCCGCGTAATGGCGGGCCTGCTGGTCGTAGAAGGAGTTGTACTTCAGCCGTTTCCGTCGCGAGACCACCACCTCGTTCAGGACGTACACCCTCTCGCCGTTCTCGTAATAATAATTCAGCTCGCGTTCACGGGTGAGCATCTTCTCCTGTTCCCGCGTTACCCGCGGGGTGCCGGGCAGCGTGTAGCGCGGCGGGAGGAACGCGTCCTCGTCGATGACGGCGACGACGCGCCGGCGTCCCTTCTCGCTCAGTGCCTGCAACACGAACCGCGTGCTGTCCGGGTACGCCACGTCTATCGAGAAGTTCCCCTTGTCATCCGTCTCGCCCGTTCGCGTGATGCCGCTCGTCGAGACCAGGATGATGTTCGCCGACCGCGACCGCTTTCCCCAGAAATTATCCACTCTGCCCGACACCACCTGGCCGCGTTCGATCGGGTAAGGTCGTTCCGTCTTCTTCTCCTGCAAGATCGTCGGGAGATCGAAGCGCTTCCACCCGTGCGTCATCATCACCAGGTCGAGGGCCTCCCGCGCGCCGGGGGCGTCAGAGAAATAATACGCCGGGGCGTGGACATGCCCCTTTACCTCCGACGTCAGCAGCAAGTTCGAGAGGATGTTATCCTCGAGCGTGTCCACGAGCACGTGGCTATCGTCCGTCACCGCGAGCGAGAACGACCCTTCTTCCCCCGCGGGGAGATCCAGATCCAGCGTCACCCGCTCACGCGTCGTGTACACGCTCTTATCCGGCACGATCCGCGCGCGCGGGCATTCCGTCGATCGCGCGAACACCAGCCGCTCGCTGTACACCCGTCCCTTCCCGTCGACCAGCGTCACGTGCGCGATTCCTTCCGGGAACTGCTTCAGGTCCATCATCCCCTTGAAGGGACGGCTCACGTGTTCGATTCCCATCACGTGGCCGGACGCGTGGACGAAAAGGTGCAAGTCATCCGGGAAGACGGCCTCGTCCCCCTTGATTACCCGGTAGACGAGCACCGAGTCATCGACCGTCGCCGTCGTCACCCCGAATCCTGTTCTCGACGGCACGGGCAACTCCTGCCGTTGCTCCTCTCCCGTGGGCAAGCGGGTCACCACCGAGTAGCGATGTCCCGGGGATACCGGCAGGCGGAACATCCCCATCCCGTCGTGCACGGGGGCGAACGTCGCGATCAGCGTCGTGTCCTGGTACACCTCGCCCTCCACGTCTACCGGCAGCCCGTCCTCCCCGATCGCCTTGAACGCCACGCGTTGCCAGTTTCCCGTCAGCAGCGTTCCTCCTTCCGGGAAGAACTGCACGTCGGCCTTTCTCCCCGCGCGGGGAAGGAACACGGTGCGCGTGAAGGATAACGGTTCGTTATCCTGAAAGTGAAACGTGACGTACTTTACCGCCGTGTCCACCCGGATGGACATCTCCCCGTTCTCGTCCGCGCGCGCCGCGCTTTTCGAGAAGTCGCTACCCTTTGGCGTCGTCTCGTACGCCAGGAACGCCTTGTTATAAGGCACGTCCAACGCGTCCGTGAACCGCGCCGACACGACGCGTTTTCCCCCGCGCGTCTCTCCCGCCGACGCCTCGACCTGCACGCTTTTCTCTCTTGGATTCACCACCCGTAATCGTTTCGTGAACAGGCATCCTTCCCCGTCGTTCTGCATGTAATAACTGTACCCCCGCAGGCAATAATCGCCCGATGGCAATGACGGCGACAGGGGTAGATACCCGTGGAAGCAGGCCGTGTCTCCTCGCTCGCCCACCTTCACGCGCGTCACCAGCGAATCCCGCCGGTCCACCAGCTCCACGTACACGAAGCGGCTCAACACCCGCCAATCGTACCCGCGCGGGTCTACCAGGTACGCGCGCCACCACACCCGCTCGCCCACCACGTACACGCTCTTGTCCGTGTGCACGTACATCTTCTCCTGCGGCACGCCGTACATGCTCGTCATGAATCGCTCCAGCACGTCCTTCTCGAACGAGGCCGCTCCTACCAGCGCTCCCGCCGTCAGGAGCAACAACAAAAACCTTCGTTTGAACATCATCACGCTTTATTATTTATGAAACAGTCCCCGGATCATCCTCCCCATCTCCTCTATATTACCGAATCCCTCCAGGCGGTGGAACACGCCCGTCTCGTCCTCCCCCACCCCGGCCTGTACCGGGTACACCAGCAGGCAGTTGTTCCGGTCAAAATACTTGTTCAGGAGCGACGGCAACGGTGCCATCCCCCGCGCGTACGACGGGTATCCTCGTCGGCTCATCACCACCACCAGCCCGTCGTCTCCCTTCACCTCCCGCGACACAATCAGGAAATCCTCCCAGTCCGGCAAGTCATAGAACTCCGCCCGCAGCGGCCATCGCGTCTCGATCTCCCGCAACACGGCCATTGCCGCCGGCGCGGCGAAGAAAACCAGCTTGTTCCCCAGGTTACGCCCCAGGTTCCACACCCGCGACGTCCAGTAGAGAAACCCTACCTCCCGTTCCGCTCCCCGCGGCACCACCACGATATACCGCTTCACCGTCGACAGCGGTTGCACCGGCCGGTACACGAACGTTGTCGCCGCGCACCTCGCCAGCACCTTGTCAACCAGCCGTCCCAGTGCCTCGCTGGAGATCTCCCAGCCCAGCACCAGGTCCGTTACCTTTCGTTCCTTCACCGCGTGCTTGATCCCGTTCACGACGTCGTAATCATACCTCGTCAACGGCGTCAGCACCGCGTCCATCGCCGCCGCTGCCTTCACCGCCCCGTCCAGCAACCGCCTCGCTTCCCGTTCCGACGGCGCGATGGCCCCCTCCGACGGGATCACGTGCAGCGCCATCAATTGCCCCGCGTTGCCGCGCGATCGCAGCGACACCGCCAGGCTCGTCAACTCCTCCACGTTCGCGGCGTTACTCACCGGCACCAGTACCCGTTCCTCCAGCGCCGTCTCGTTTCCCACGTCCTCGCCCGACAGCTCCGCCCGTGCCACGCCCCGCGCCCCGCGCCGCGTCGCCAGGGAGGCCACCGCGCACGTCACGAGGATCATCACGATCGTCCCGTTCAACACGCTCTCGTCCAGCAGGCGGCTACCGTCCGCCAGCACCACCCCGTATCCCACCATTACCGCCGCCAGCGTCGCCGCCGCCTGCGAGTTGCTCAGCCCGAACACCAGCAGCGTCTCCGCTCCCGTCAGCCGGAAGCTTCCCCGCGCCAGCCACGCCGCCAGCCACTTCGACACCGTCGCCACTACCGTCATTACCACCGCCACCCACAGCATCTTCCCGCCGCCGATGAATACCCGGTAGTCCACCAGCATCCCGACGCCCACCAGGAACAGCGGGATAAACAGCGCGTTCCCCACGAACTCCACCCGGTTCATCAGCGCCGACGTCCCCGGGATCACCCTGTTCAACGCCAGACCCGCGAGGAAGGCCCCGATCACCGCCTCCAGCCCCGCTACCTCCGCCAGGAACGAGGCCAGGAACAGCAGCCCCAGCACGAACACGTATTGTAACACCCTATCGTCGTATCGCTTGAAGAACCAGCGCGCCAGCGCCGGGAACAGGTACACGATCGCGCCGCCGGCCATCACCGCCCCGCCGCACAGCCGCGCCCAGAAAAACCGGTCCAGCTCTCCCGTCGACATTCCCACGATTACCGCCAGCACCAGCAGCGCCAGCACGCACGTCACCACCGTCCCGCCTACCGCGATCGTCACCGCGCGGTTTTTCGTCACCCCGTACTTGCTCGCCAGCGGGTACGTCAGCAGCGTGTTCGACGCGAACATGCTCGCCAGCAGGATCGACGTCGCCCACGAGAAGTGCAACGCGTAGCGCCCCGCCACGATACCGAGCGCCATCGGGATAAAAAACGTGTACATCCCGAACACGAGGCCCCGCGTGCTGTTCTTCTTGAAGTCGGACATGCTCGTTTCCAGCCCCGCCAGGAACATCACGTACAGCAGCCCCACCGTCCCGAAGAGCACGATGCTGCTGTCCCTCTCCATCACTCCCAGCCCGCGCGGGCCGAGCAGCGCCCCCGCCGCGATCAGCCCGATCACGTCCGGGATCTTCAACGGCTCCAGCACGATCGGCGCCAGCAGGATCACGAACAACAGCACGGCGAAGATCAACACCGGGTCTTCCAGCGGTAAAGTCATGTTTATTAACAACAAATTATCCATTTCTTGTTATTTATCTCTCGCGAATATAAAAAAAAGGAGGCTCATTCCCCCCCGCCTCGCGTTTTCACGCGTTCTCCCGTTCCCTGCAGGGGGCCGGTCACTCGCCGCGGGCCGTCACGGGGTGGGCGTAAATACCGAGGAAGATGGACGCGAAGGTGTCTATATCCCTCACGCCGTGCCGGTCGCGGGCGGCGTCGCGGGCAGCGTGGTAATGGCGGGTGAAGCGGCAGCGTTCGTCGGGCGAGTAATGACGGGCGTGACGCGCGGCGTCGCGGAGGAGGTCGTCGGCAATGTAATTGTTGCAGGTCAGGGAGTAAAGGCCGTTCACCTGCCGGTCGACGAGCGCGGCGACCCGCTCGTTGAAGCGGGCGGGTGACGGGACGGCGAGCGGCAACAGGTCGCTCTCCGCGAGGGGCTTGCCGATGTTCAAGTGCACGCGTCCCTTCGCGGCGGTGATGCCGGTGAGGATGGCGTGAAGATCCTCGCCGGGCTTCTTGACGTACCTTTCTTTCCGGGAGTGATAGATCTCCAGCGCCTTGAGGAGGTCGCACGGCTCCCACTCGTACGAGATCGAGACGGGCGTGATGTTTAGCGCAGTCAACGCGTCGACGGGATCGCCGGGGGATGACAGGCGGAACATGCTGATGATCCCCTTGTTCGTGACGTCGCGCCCGTCTTTCGTCCTCCCGTCGCGTTGCGCGATCCAGATGGACGTGCCGCGACCGGTGATCGCGTGACGGATGTACGCGGAGAGCCGCCGGGAGTTGGCGTGGAACGCGCGGAACGTGCCGCCGCGGGCAAACGTGAACATCTTGTTGGACTTGCCGATGTCAACGATCAGCGGCGACGACATGAGGTTGCTGCCGAAGGTGATCTCCGTCGTGCGGAAGCCCTCCCGGTGCAGCGCGTATTGCAGGAAGGAGGAGTCGAGCGTGATGTCACGGTGGTTGGAGACAAAGAGATACGCTTTCTCGCGGTCGAGCGCGCGCGTGCCGGTGTAGGAGAAGCGGGCGACGGAGCGGGCGATGACTTGCTCGACGAACGCTTTCATCGCCCGCGACTGGAATTCGTCGACGGAGCGATAGCCCCGGATCGCGCGCCGGACCTCCTCGACGTCCCGTCCCGGGTAAACGAACGCGGAGATGCCGGGGAACAGCGCGTTAGCGGTGACGCGGTGCATGGCGGCCGGGATCTCGTCATCGCGATACGGGCGGATGTCGTCGAAGCGGTCGGTCATGATTTCCCCGGTCGTTTGTCGATGAACTTGACGGGCTTACGGCTCGCGTCGGGGAAGTTGAGTTGCCTGATCTCCGCCGGCGACGCGATGACGATGCGCGGGGCCACGCGTACCCGCGCGCGAAACCTGTCCTTGAGGTCTTTGACGACATCCTCGACGGCGCCGGGACGCGTGCCGACGCGCGCGGTGACGTCGTCCGTCCCGCTGTCGTTGAGGTTGACCTCGATGAGGTAGTTCTCGACGTAAGGGGTGTGGTCGAGCACGTCGAAGAGGGCAGGCGGGTAAAGCGTTGTTCCCTTAAACTTTATCATGTGATTGACGCGACCGACCACGGGACTGACGCGGGCCGAGGTACGTCCGCAGCTGCACGGTTCGACGTGCATGCTGACGAGGTCGCCCGTCTTGAAGCGCAGGAGGGGCATCCCCTCGACGCCTATTGGCGTGACGACGAGTTCCCCGACGTCGCCCGGCGGGAGGACGCGCCCGTTCTCGTCAACGATCTCGTGGATAATCAGCTCCGGGTGGTGATGCCCGCCCTTCCCGCTCGCGCACTCGGCGAACGTGGTGGCCATTTCCGTCGAGGCGTAGGTGGAATAGAGGGCGATGTCCCACTTTTCTTTTATTCTTTGGCCGAGCAGGTTGAGGGAGAAATCGGCTTCCCGGAGTCCCTCGCCGATGCAGACCGCCTTTTTCACGCTCGAGGCGCGATAGTCGATGCCGTGCTCCTCGGCGTACTTGATCACGTGGAGGATGAACGACGGCACGCACATGATCGTGTCGGGCCGCACGCGATGGATCGTGTCCCACTGCAACTCCGGGATGCCGTTCCCCACGCGGATAACGCCCGCGCCGAGCGAGCGCAGTCCCAGGAAGTAAGCGATGCCGGCCATGAACCGCTTGTCGAGCGTCGTCATGAGCTGCACCACGTCGCCCGGACGCGTGCCGGTGCACAGGAAAGAGAGTTTCTCGTTGTAAGCCAGGCGATCGAGATCCTTGTCCGTCATGGCCAGCGTCACGGGATCGCCGAGCGTTCCGGAGGTCGTGATGTAATCGATAATCTTTTCCCTGGGCACGCACAGGAAGTCATCGTTATAACGCTGGAGATCCTCTTTCGTGGTGAAGGGGATCTCTTTCAAGTCTTCCAGGCGCTTGATAGCGCGCGGGTTAACATCGCTCTCGCGGAACAGCCGGCGGTAAAAGGGCGAACGAGCGCCGAGGTACGCGATCGTCTCCCGCAATCGTTTTTCCTGAAACTTTTTTATGACCCTGACGGGCGCGTATTCAATCTTGTTCATGTTTCTATCACAACGTGTTTACTCCCTCGCGTGTCCCCTACCGGGCGAGATGCCGGGCTACTTCCCGTCACGAAACGGGAGGCTCGCGTGCCCCCCCGGTGACTCTCTTTATTAAATTTTCCTGCTTTTCCCGCCGCCCGCGGGCGCGGGGCGCGGCGCTACTCGTTGATCCTCTTTAACAGGTAATCCAGCCCGACCAGCTCCGCGCACGCCTCGATGACCGACACGGGCGTCACGAGCGTGCCGTGCAGGTGATCGTTCTGCCCCACCAGCAGCAAGTTATCCAGCCCCGCCCCCGCGGAGAGTCTCGCGAATTCCGGTTGCCCCGCCTGCTGCTTGAAGCCGTACACGGAGCCTCCCTTCCGGTTGCAGTAATCCCTGAACGTTAGCGGCGTGGCGCTATACACGCTCTGTATGCAGGGGCGGATGTCGGGGAACACCCGTTCGAGCATCTTGATCACCGCCTCTTCCTGCAAATGCTTGAACGTCTGGTAACTCTTCGGCCTGCTCCCGGTGACGGTATGCTCCCATCGCTTGACCTGCTTGAAGCTCATCACGCAATCGACGACCATCTTCCGCGCGTACCGGTCGCGGATCGTCTCCGGCGGGGTGCTGCACGTCAGCCCGCGCGGCCAGTCTCTCCTCTTGCACTTTACCTGTCCCCAGGCGTCGTCGAGGCTCTCCACGTAACCGCGCGCGTGGTTGAAAAACGAGAACGCACCCGGCTGGAGAATGATGAAGAGCGTGAACGTCGAGTAGTTCGGCGTCAGCGCTTCTATCTGCTGGAGGCAAGCGGGTTGCAACTTGCCGCGATCGACGATGTCGAGCATCGACAGCGGGTCAATCGCCATGATATAGCGCGCCGCGCGATGCTGCCTCCCGTCCGTCGACACGACGTGGTCGACCTGATTCCCGCTGATCTCCACGCGTTTGATCCCTCTCCCGGTGTACACCTTCCCCCCGTTGCTCGTTATCGCGCCGACGAGCGCCGTGGCAAGCTGCTGGCTACCACCGATAAAGCGCGCCGTCCCGTCCGTGTACATTTTATTCGCGAGCGCGTGCAGGTAGGCGGGCGTCTTGTACTGCTCGCCGGCGTACAGCGCGCTTCTAAGCGCCAGCATGTTGCGCGTGTCATCGTCACGCAGGAACGCGTCGATGAGCTTCCCGGCGCTCCACGTCAACCCGTAGGAACGGGCGCGGGGCGAGGGCATTCGCAGGTCGTGCAGCTGGCTTTCCTCGCTTAACTTGTAGAGCGCGTCGAAGTACCTCCGGATGTCCTCCCCCTGCGCGGGGAATTCCTCCATTAACATGCTCACGAGCTGCTCCTTGCCACGCGGGAAGCAGTATTCTTCCTTGCCGACCCGGTAGATCTCCGTGTAACGCGGGTCGACGGGCAGCAGGTCGAGCTTGTTCCATATTTTCAAGTAATTAAAGAGGCGGTACATCGCTTCCCCCGGGCGGAACGCGCCGACCGCGTGTATCCCCGTCTCGAACGAGACGCCTTCCCGCTGGAATTCGCGCAGGCTGCCTCCCGGCACGTTGTCCTTCTCGAAGACGCTGACGTCGAAGCCTTCACGGGCAAGGATCGCGCCACTGAACAACCCGTTGAGACCGCCTCCTATGATAATAATTTTTTCCTGGTCCATCTCTTAAGCGTTATGTTATTGTGTGATGTCCGCGAAAGTAACTATTATTTTTAAAATCCGGTTAAAGAGCGGGCGCGGGGCATGAAAAAACCGGGGAGCTTCCCTCGCGGTACCGCTCCCCGGTGATAAATGAACTTGCACCGGCAGGTGCATCAACATGATAATAACTCTTTACTGTTACCCGTGGAACCGGGGAGGGGCTTGTTCAGGGCACCTTGGTGGAAAGCACCGGGCCAAACTCGCCCTTCTCGCCGCGGGTATTCTCCCAGCGGAGAGAAAAATAGAGCGTCCACCCGCGCTCGCCGTCGTCGAACGACAGGTCGAGCGGGCTACGCGTGGTGAAATCAGAATGTACCAGCTCGTCGAGGAGCACCTCGCGCGGGTGCTCAAGCAACAGCCAGCGACACTCCACGCCGTGCTGCCCGTCAGGCTTTCCCGTCTTCGTCTCATCCTCGGCGGGGGCGAACATGATCAGCACGTGGCGTATGAGCGATAAAATAGACCAGTAACGCGGTGGCGTCTTCTCCACCGGCGCGGGCTTGCGCCCTTTGGCCTCCCGCGGCGGGAAGCCGAAGTCTGCCAGCTCGGTGTTGGTCACCAGCGGGTTGCCGGAGATCAACTTCTCGACCTGGAAGTAGACGGGAAGCAGCGCTTTCTCTGCATCCCTCAGGTTGATGATGTCGTCGTGATTCCGCTTGTTGGGGTCCTTCCAGGCGTTGTGGCACGATTTGTAGGTCGTGATCTTCGGTAAGAACTCGTCTACAATGTACTTGCCTTGGGGACTCTCCGCGGTAAGCCCGACGCGCGCGCGGAAATCGGTGGTGAACGACGTCATGAAACGCTCCACCTTGTCCAAGATTTCCTCGTGGGATTTGGGTTTCCACGTGTGTGTACTCATAGTTTAAAAAATTTAAGATTTGTGACTAAGGTTCCACTGTCACGTATCGAGTTATTATTCATGTGCTTAATGGTGTTTCGCGGGCCTCCAAACGCCGCCCGCGGAGTTTTGGTTAATTCCCCGCCACTCGTGGAGGATCTTCCTCCACTCGTGGAGGATCTTCCTCCACCCGTGGAGGATCTTCCTCCACCCGTGGAGGATCTTCCTCCACTCGTGGAGGATCTTCCTCCACCCGTGGAGGATCTTCCTCCACCCGTGGAGGATCTTCCGCCACCCGTGGAGGATCTTCCTCCACTCGTGGAGGATCTTCCTCCACTCGTGGAGGATCTTCCGCCACTCGTGGAGGATCTTCCTCCACCCGTGGAGGATCTTCCTCCACTCGTGGAGGATCTTCCTCCACCCGTGGAGGATCTTCCTCCACCCGTGGAGGATCTTCC
>JAIRKS010000133.1 GCA_031259905.1 Odoribacteraceae bacterium | reverse complement strand
CTGTACGCTACCGGGAGGAAACTGTATGCTACCGGGAGGGAACTGTACGCTACCGGGAGGGAACTGTATGATGTCGGGAGGGAACTGTATGATGCCGGAGAGGATATGCTGCCGAAAATGAGGGAACTGTATACTGCCGGAGGGAAACTGTATGCTACCGGGAGGGAACTGTATGCTACCGGGAGGAAACTGTATGCTACCGGGAGGGAACTGTATGCTATCGGGAGGGAACTGTATGCTGCCGGGGAGGGAGTGTATAATATAAGGTATGGACTGCACGACGCCGGGAGGAGATTACACGATGCCGGGAAGGGAGTCCTGGCAAGAGAGAGCAGGACGTGGAGGCGATGTCCTCGCAGGCGGAGATGTCGAGCACGGGGAGGGCCGTGTAGGAGGAGTACGAGGAGATGGAGGCGTCGACGGGGTAGATGTAGCGGTTGCCGTTGTCCGTCTCGTCGCGCATGATGGCGTAGGCGGTGTAGTTGTTCGCGCCGTATCCGAGGGCCATGTATAACATCTTTTTGCCGACGTTGTCGAAGGCGAAGGAGTCGCCCTTGGCGGAGAATGTCAGCGCGGTGCCGCCGTACATGGTGGAGAAGAGGAAGCGCGTGTTCTTGTTGTCGTAGAAGAGGGTGTTCGAGCCGGAGGCGTTTATCATGTAGGGAGCGGCCTCGTAGTCGACGCCTACTTTCTCCATCTCGAGGAGCGGGACGGCGCTCCCCGACCAGGTGACGAGGCTCGTGTGGAGCTTGCCGTTGTTGAAGAGTCGTTCGACCGTGCCGCTGTAGATCGCTTGCGGTTTGCAGACCTCCGGGGCGGTGAAGAACATGGAGGAGAAGTCCATCATGATGGTCATGTCGTCGGTGTACAGCCTGACGCCGTCGGACTCGGTGAAGAGGTAGACGTGGCGCGAGGCGGTGGCGGTGGAGAGCGCGCAGCCGACGGGGGTGCCGTGGAGGGGATGGGCGGGGTTGTTCGCGGAGTAGACGCCGCGTAGGATGGAGTTGGTGGTGAGCGTGGCGTCGAAGAGGGTGTCCTTGACGATGTCGCAGTCGGAGTCGCCGGTGGCAGTCCCGTAGAAGACGAGTAGTCCCGTGCCGATCGCTCCCTCGACGGTGACGGGGTATTGCATCATGGCACGGAGGCCGGTGGCGGCGTCAATGGCACAGAATTCGAGGCGGTAGCTGCCGGGGGTGACGCGTATCTCGGCGTCGAGGTTCTCGGTGGTGGCGAGCGTGTCGGCCAGTACCGAGCTTTGCCCGCCCCCGGAGCGGTAGATGGACCACGCGTAGGAGAGCGCGCTCTTGTCGCCGGTGTGCTGGAGGCGCGAGGGGACTTGTAGCCTGTCGCCCTGTGTGAGGGTGAAGCTGTTCTGCTGGCCGACGGTGTCGACGAGGAACGCGGGCAGTTCGGTGTACGTGTAATTTCCCTTGTCCTCGAAACAGCCGGAGAGGCAGAGGAGGAGGGCTACTGTCGATATGAATAGTTTTTTCATCTTTTTTTCTGTTTAGCTGGTTAAACCCTGGCCGAACTGTAGCGGTTCGCCGTTGTCGTTCTTGTATGGCCATCCCTCGGGGCGTCCGCTGTTGGCGGGGTCGGCGTTGTAGTCGTCGAGGAGCTTGACGAGGCGTCCTTGTAGCCACATGATCATGGAGTAGTTGTTCCGGAACCCTTCAAAATCGGTGTAGCCGGTGTGGTCGATGATGAACTTGAAGCGTGCCTGGGAGAAGGGGCCGATGTAGAAGTTGATGACGCTCCACGTGGGGGGGAGCGTGAGGTAGTCGCACCAGGCGAGGGTGTACGTTCTATCCTCGGCGACGCCCTCGCCGAAGTGCTCGTTGGCGGTGACGCGGAAGGTGACGCGAGCGTTCTCGCGGGAGAGGTCGAGTCCCTCGACGGCGCGCTTGACGGTGACGGGGACGACGGCGACGTGGGCGTTCGCCGGGAAGACGAGCGCGCCGACGCTGTATGCCGTGGCGGGGACGTTGGTGAGCGAGTCGACGATCTCGAGCGTGAAGGCGCGTTCGGCGGCGGAGGCCTCTCCCGCGAGGTGCACGACGAGGTTAAGGTCGTACTCCTGGATGGAGAAGTCGAGCAGCCGGAAGGAGAAGTAGGTGGAGTCGGCGGTGGCCTGCTGTGCCGGGTCACCGGAGAGGTAGACGCGGGGGATGTCGCTGTACGTGTTGTACTCGTTCTCGCACGCGGCGACGATGCCGGCGAGAAGCGCGATGATGTATACAGGTATCTTTTTCATGTTTGGTTGATTTTATGGTTGCTGTTCTCTTTGCCCGTACTCGATCTCTTCCTTTGGCACGGGCAGGAGGTAGTTGGCCGTGTTGAACGTGCCGGAGAGGCCGTCGATGGCCGTCGCGTTGACGCGCTTGTAGTAGTGGAATACCAGTCCCTCGCAGGCGAACTCGCGGAGGTATTCCATCTTGATCTCGGCGCGGAGGTCTTCCTCCGCGGTGGCGGTGACGGGGACGAGCACGCCGCGGTTCTCGCGGATCACGTTGAGGTAGGTGGCGGCGTTGGCGATGTCCGCCTCGGCGGCGATAAGGTACAGCTCGGGCAGGCGGACGAGCGGCATGCGCTTGGCGAAGTCTGCTGTCATCTCCTCGACTTGCCAGAGCTTGTTGCAGAAGCGGTAGCCGTTTGTTGCCATGATCACGTCGCTCCAGTAGTATAGCCTTCTCCAGTCGTTGGCATGGGTGGCGGCCGGGTAGCGGCGGTTCAGGTAGCTGTCGTTGAAGACGAGGCGGTAGCTGACGTATATCGTCTCGGTCAGCCTGTCGGCGATGTTGGTCTCCATGTTTTGTACCTGCAGCGCGAAGACTTGCTCCGGCGAGAAGGTTCGGTCACGCGTGGCCACGTCGACGACGGCGATGCTCGAGACGGGCGTCCACGTGAACTTCCCGGAGTTGATCACCTCCAGCGCGCAGGCGCCGGCCTTCGCGAGGTCGCCCTTGTAGAGGTGGACGCGTGCCTGCACGGCTTTCACGGCGTAATAGTTCAAGTGGAAGTAGCGGCGCAGCAGCAGGGCGTCTTCCTCGTCGACCTCGGCTCCCGTGTAGATCGGGTCGGAGGCTTTCAACAGGCCTTCCGCCTCGGCGAGGTCTTCCAGGGCGAGCGCGATGACTTGCTCGACGGTGGATAGCGGGGTGGTGCGGAAGGTGTACTCCTTGACGTAGGGGATGGCCGGCTGGCTGGCCCCGACGAGGTAAGAGGGGGCAAAGAGGCGTAGCAGGTCGAAGTGCAGGTACGCGCGCAGCGCCAGTGCCTCGCCGAGGATGACGTTGTAGTGCTCCCCGTCGAACATCCCTCGGTCTACCGCGCGGAGGTTATCGACGAGGTTGTTGATGTTGGCAATGGTGGTGTACATGCCCGACCACGCGGCGTTGATGACGGCCTCCGCGGTGGCGTGGGTGTAGTTGTAGCTCTTCAGGTTGTTGTAGGAGTACGACGACGAGGAGCCGGCGTTGTAGTATATCTGCCCGATGACGTCGACCATGCCGAAGGTCAGCTCCCGCCCGTAGAGCGAGGTGGAGGTCATGCGGGTGTAGACGCCCCAGAGCGCGTCCTTGAAGCCGGCCTCGTTCTTGAATAGATCGGACGCCTCGACGGTCGTCTGTGGTTTCACGCTTAACCACTCCTCGCAGGAGGAGAGGGTCGCCAGGATCGCGACGAGCGCGGTGAATATTGTCTTTTTCATGTTCTTGTATTTGATTGGTTAAAACATGGCTTGCAGCGAGAAGGAAAAGGAGCGGGCGAAGGGGTAAGAGGTGCCCCGCTCGATCTTGATGGAGGAGAGGTGCGCGACGTCGGACGTGTCGAACGAGAGGCGTACCCTCCGGAAGCCGGCTTCCCTGATGGCCCGGACGCGGTCGAAGTCGTAGGAGAGGTTGATGGACGAGAGCGTCCACGTGTCGTTGTCCTCGACGAAGCGACTGGTCGCGTAGGTCGTGGTCTGGTCGGCGATGTCCTTGAAGCGGCTCACGTCGCCCGGCTTCACCCATCGGTCGGAGAAGATGCGTCGATCGACGTTGTAGGCCAGGTCGGCGTTCTCCACCTTGTTGACGAGCGTCTGGTTGTAGAGTTGCCCGCCGACGCGGTAGGTCATCCCGACGTTGAGGCTAAAGCCCTTGAAGTCGGCGTTGATGCCGAAGTTACCGGTCATCCTGGCTTGCGAGTCCCCGCAGACGGCCATGTCGTCGGAGTTCCATATGAAGGTGGTCTCGCCGTCCTTTCTCACGAACACGTCCTTTCCGCTCGACGGGTCGATCCCCCGCGAGGGCACGGCCCAGATGGCGCTCATGGACTGTCCCTCCTCGTAGCGAACGACGGGCTTGTTGGTCGCGTTGGCCACCTGCTCGTCGTTGAACGAGGCGAGGGAGTTCGAGATCTGGACGATCTTGTTCGTGTTTCGCGTTCCTGCCGCGTAGAGATTGACGAAGGCCCGCTGTTCCGGGTTGGCCCACGCGTGGTAAGTCACGCGGAACTCCATCCCGGTGTTCTTCACCTTGCCGAGGTTCTCCATGTAGGAGGTAAAGCCGGTAGAAGAAGGAATCGTGACGGCGGTAAGCAGGTCGTCCGTGGTGGCGACGTAGTAGTCCGCGCGGATGGAGAGTCGACGGTCGAGGAGGATCATGTCGACGCCGATGTTCTGGTCGTGTTTCCGTTGCCACTGCAGCTCGTCGTTGGCGATGCCGAGGAGGTACGCGCCGACGTTGCCGTCGTACGTGTCGGAGAGGTAGTAGCTGTAAGTGGCGAGCGACTGGTAGGAGTTGAAGTTCTGCGAGCCGGTGTACCCGATGGAGGCCCGCAGCTTTAGTCGCGTGAGCCACGCGGCGTTCTCCATGAATTTCTCTTGATGGAGATTCCATCCCGCGCCGAGCGACCAGAATTGCCCCCAGCGGCGCTTGCTGCCGAACTGCGACGAGCCGCTGAAGCGGATGGAAGCGTCCACCAGGTAGCGATCGCCGTACGAGTAGTTCGCCGCTCCCAGCACGCCGATGTTGCGGGTGACGGCGGCGGAGGCCGACGGCTTGGAATCTTTCAGGTAGGAGCGGGCGAAGGCGATGTCGTCGAGGTGATCGTTGGGGAAACCCTCGGCGGTCGTCGTGACGGAGCGGGAGTTGTCCGTGTTCAGGTTCCACCCGAGGTTGGCGAACAACAGGTGCTCGCCGATGCCTTTCGTGTACTGGGCATTGGCGTCCGTCGCGAAGGAGAAGGCCCTGCCGTCCCCGTGGATGTATTGCCCGCGGCGGGGCGCCAGCTCCTCGGTCGTCCACGTGTAGAAGTTCGTGTGCGTGGCGGGGTAGAAGATCTCCGTGCCGTCGTTGGTCAACGTGAGGCCGACGCGGCCGGTCAGCTTGAAGCCCGTGAAGGCGAGCCATTCCATGTAGAAGTTGTTCGTGATCTGGCTGTATATCGAGTAATTCCTCGTGTTGATGGTGCTATTCCATACCGGGTTGGGGAAAGAGACTGTCTGGCTGCCGCCGGCCGATGACTGGCCCCCGTAGACGCTTTTCAGCACGTTGCCGTTCTCGTCGCGTATCCGCAGGTAGGGGTTCATCCGCGCGTACTCGGAGAAGTTGCCCCACGGGGAGTTGTCCGCCCGGTTGTAGGCCACCTCCAGGTTGTCGCGCAGGGAGATGTTTTTCAAGCGGTAGGAGAGTGTAATCCCTCCCGCGAAGGTGCTACGGGCGGACCCCTTCATTGTGCCTTTGACGTCGTTGATAGAGAAATCCAGCCCGTAGCGGAGGTATTCATCACCTCCTTCGAGATACAGCACGTGCTTTTGGCCGGTGCCTACACGCACCGGCTGGGATAACCAATCCGTGTCCACGCCGCGTGCTACCTCTTTAAGCAGTTCGTTGTATTGAGACGTGTAGTTGTATTGCTCCGAGGCGTTTTGCCAGTACACGACGCCGTTGTACCCCAGGTAATCGTACAGCCCGGCGTTGTACTCCACTTGCAGCTTCTCCGCCGCGTTACACAGGTCGTAACTCGTCAGGTCGGGCGCCTGGATGTTCAAGCTCCCGGTATAAGTTACCTGCATCCGTCCTGTTGCCGGCCGTCTTGTCTCGATGACCACCACTCCGTTGGCTGCCTTCGACCCGTAGATGGCCTTCGCCGCGGCGTCCTTCAGCAGCGTGACGGTCTCGACGCGGTTCATGTCCATGTCCATGATCTTGGTGAGGCTTGCCTCGAAGCCGTCGAGGATAAACAGCGGCTGGTTGGGATTCCCCTGGTACTCCCCCCTCAGGTCGGGGAAGCCCGACTGCCCGCGTAGCTGTATCTCCGGCATCACGTTGGGATTCGACCCGTCCGCCAGGTTCTCGATGATCTGGAACGAGGGGTCGATGTTTTTCAGGCTCTGCAGGATGTTCGTGTTCCCCACCTTGCGTAGCTCTTCCCGCGTGACGGTCTGCGCCGACCCGGTGAAGCTCTCCGCCCGGCGATTGAAGATTCCCGTCACGACGACCTCGTCGATCTCCTTTACCTCTTCCTCCAGGCGTATTTCCAGCGGCTTCCCCACCTCGAAGGCCACGACGCGCGTCTTGTAGCCAATGAACGAGAATTGCAGGTTGCCGCGTGTCGCCGGCACGCGTAACGAGAACTCGCCGTTCGCGTCCGTGATCGTCCCGAGGGTCGCGCCTTCCAGCCGCACCGTCACCCCGGGCATGGCGATGCCCTTGTCGTCCGTCACTTTCCCGCGGGCGACCCGTTCTTGCGGCGCGCCGGGCGCCCGCTCGCGGATGACCACGCTGTTGTCGCGGTAGACGTGCTCCAGCCCGAGGGCGGGCAACAGTTCATCGAGCACCTGCCCCAGCTCCTTGTCCGTTACCTCCACGCTGACGTTGCCCTTCTCCCGCACCACCTCGTGGCTGTAAAGGAAGTTCAGGCCGGTCTGGCGACTTAACTCTTTCAATACCTCGTTCAGCGGCTGCTGCCTCGCGGTCAGGGTGATCTTCGCCTGTCGCGAGAAGGCCGTGGCCTGGAACGACATGCAGAGGAGACCAAGCACTAACGCGCTCGTTAGTCTCGTGATGATTTGCATCTCGCGCGGGAGCATCCCCGCGCCGGTTCGTCTTCTTTTCATACATTCATGTTTAGTTAATGATTACGTTTATCCCTGCCCTTCCCGCGCGCGGCGCCCGGGGGAGGGCTTCCCCTCGTTACTTGCTTTATCTTTTGCTGACAATGATCTCTTTCCCGCGTACCGAGAGCGTCACCTCCTTCGTCTCCTCGAACATCCGCAGCAAGTCGTCGAGCTTGCTGTACCGGTTCAGCAGGCCGGAGAAGGCGATCTGCCTCGCCGCCTCGTCCATGTAGGTGACGCGGATCTCGTACCACGCCGACAGCGTGCCGAGGATCTCCTCCAGCGGCGCCTTCTCGAAGTAGTAGCAGCCGTCCTTCCACGAGGTGTAGAAGTGCGTCTCCACCTCCCGTGTCTCCACCGTCCCCGTCTCCTCGTCGTAGACGAGCTGCTCGCCGGGCGACAGCCCGCGCGTCTCGTCCCCGCACGTCACCTCGACGGAGCCGCTCTCGAGCGTGGCGATGACCCGCGCCTGTCCCGCGCGTGCCTTCACGTTAAAGGAAGTGCCCGTCACGCGGATCGTCGCCCCGGATGCCCGCAGGATGAAGGGACGCGCCTCGCGCGCGACCTCGAAGTAAGCCTCCCCGGACAGCTCTACCTCGCGGGTGTCGCGGGCGAACTGCACCGGGTAGCGAATCCCCGTGCCGGCGTTCAGGTGGATCCTCGTCCCGTCGGCGAGCACGAGGCGGTACTCGCCGCCCTCTGGCGTCCACAACGCGTTGTACCGCGTGACGCTCCCCGCTGCCCCGTCGTCGTCACCGGGGAGGTAAGTCAGCGTGTGGTTCGCGTCGCGTACACCCGCGTGCCCGGCGGTTACCGGCAGCTCCTTCTCGCTGTCACCCAGCGTCACGTTGCTCCCGTCTTCCATGACCAGCACTGCCTTGCTGCTGCCCGGGGGGAGTATCCCCGCGTGTATCGCGGCGTCTCCCGGCGACGCGTCGCGACGCTCCCGCGCGAGGTGACCGGCGACGGCCAGCGCGATGACCGGCACGGCAACGGCGACGGCTATCGCGAGACGTCGCGCTACCCGTCGCCGCGCTTCTCTCCTGACGCGTCGGAGCAGCCTCTCCCGTTCTTCCCCCGCGGGGTAACGAGCGATGAGCCGCGCGTACTCCCCGCGGGAGCGATGGTTGGTGCATTCCCGGTAACACTCCTCGTTCGTGCGGCTTGTCGCCCGCCACGCGTCCAGCGCCCGTTCCTCGCTGGCCGGGAGGGTATCCCCGGCGATTTTCCTGGTGATAATGTTTGCTATCTTGAACTCGTTCATGTTGTTTGTTTGCCACGTAATACCACAACTCGCGAAAAGGGGTGAACGGGGCAATAAAAAAACCGGCGAGCATACTCGCCGGCGCGGGGGAGGAGCGCTCCCGGGCGTCAGTGCCGCGACGCGCGGCGACCCGTGACGGAGAGGAGCAGCAGCAGGAAGCGGAGGTGACCGAGCTTTTCCCGGAGGGCCTTGTAGCCGTTTTTCTTGAGCGTCTTCACGGTGTTGACCGAGACGTTCATCTCGAGGGCGATTTCCTCGACTTTCATCCCGTTCATGCTGCGCTCGACGATTTCCCGCGCGCGTGCCGGCAGGCTATTCACGGCCTCCCGCACTTGCTGGTTGACTTCCGCGATGATGACGAGGTTACCCGTCTCGTGCCCCGCGGGCAGTCGTTCGAGGATAGCGCGGTGTACCTGTTCGTCCCGGGCGTGCTTGTAGACCTGGTTCCTGATGATCGCGTAAAGGAACGCCTTGACGGACGGGATGGTGTTGAAGGAGGCGCGTTTCTTCCAGTAGGCGATGAACGACTCCTGGATGATGTCCTTGCTCAGGTCATGATCCCCGGTCAGTTTCATCGCGTAATAATACATCTGTTCGCTCCACGCGGCAAACAGTTCCCCGAACAGGGAGGTGTTTCCCGACGCTATCCGTTGAATGTAAGAATCATCTATCATGGTCACTCTTTTCGATACCTCGCGAAGATATACAGGTTTCCCGGGTTTCCAACGATCGCGTCCCGGGGACGATTTCCCGCGACGATGCTATCCCCCGCGCCACCGGCACGGGCAATCGCCCCCGGGAAAGTATCGTGCACGGGGTGCTTGTCCGCGGGGGCGGCGGGCGCCGTGTACGCGTCCATGACCGGCAGCGGCTCGGCCGTCTACGGGCTATTCGACCGTCCCGTGGACGCGCGGGCGCTCTTCCGCGGGTACTTCACGTGGCAACAGGAGTGACGCGCGCGCGATCGCTCCCGCCGCGCGGGCCACGACGGCGAGCGCGACAAGAAAATAGAGCCCGGACGGCCTCCCGCGCTCCTCGTTCCCAGCGTCGACGGGGGGATCACCTCGCCGGTACTTGGTTCGATATCCTTCTCCCCGCTTGTTTCTTTGTCACTCTCGCCTTCGTCCTCCTGCCTCCCGGCGGCGCGCCGGCCTCGCGCTTGCGCGAGCAGGAGCTTGTAGCGTCCTGCCATCTCGTTGTAATCGTGAATGAAGCCGGCCATGTCCGCGTTGTTGGAGAGGCCGAGCAGCACGGCCGCCGCGTCGATCCGGTCGAGCATCACGCGAAGGCGCTT
>JAIRKS010000203.1 GCA_031259905.1 Odoribacteraceae bacterium | reverse complement strand
TTTGACGGGCGTGATGACGGTGTTGAAGGTGTAGTCGCCGTAGGGGAGGAGGTATTCCTTCCAGGGCCAGGCGCCCCAGCTGTTTTGGCATCCGAGGCCCATCTGCTTGAGGTCGAAGGAGACGACGGTCAGGTCACGCGGCTTGAGGTCGCCGGAGTGTCGTTGTTCCTTGGCGAATCCGTCGTCGAGGTCTTCCTGCAGGTAGGGGAGGGCGGAGGCGGAGAAGGGTTTATCGGAGGTGATTTGCAGGCCGCGCCCGTCGATGTCGAGGACTTTCCAGTAGCGGAGGCCGGTTTTCGTTCCCGATTCCTGGGGGCGGATGTAGGGGTAGTATTGCTGGCTGACGAGCTGGCGGTAGTGTCCGAGGGGCTGGGAGAGGTAGCGGTCGCAGTAGTTCTCTTCGGGGCCGTGCCCGTAGTAGTCGACGCGGTCGAACGGGCCGGGCATGACGAGTTGCATGCCGACGCGGAAGAGGTGCGGCATGTTTCCTTTTTCGGAGGAGGTGACGAGCGACTCGGTCATGGCGATTTCTCCGCGGTCGTTGATTTCGTAGCGCGTGTGGAGGCGTGCCTCGAGGCGCGGCAGCTCGTGCGTGAAGAGGAGGACGGCGTTGTTGCCGACGAGTTCGATGCTGTCTTTTACTTTCCTGGCTTCGGGCATTTTCCAGGCGCCGAGGCGGAGCTGGAGGTTAGCGCCCATGTCGTTGTCGGTCGGGGCGCGCCAGAAGTTGGGGCGGAGGGCGTGGCCTTCGAGGAGGAGGTCTTTGCCGTCGAGGCGTACGCGCTCGATCCAGCCGGAACGGGTGTTGAAGGTGACTTCTACCTCGTCCGCGGTGATGATGGCCCGGACGTTGTCGCGGTAGAGTTTCACGGGCTTTTTACCTGGGGAGATCCCGGCGGTGTAGGCGGTGTAGGGCGCTACTTCCAGCTGGTCGTACGCGACGACATGGCCGGCGGCGAGGAGTTGTCTTGCTTCCCTCAGCTTGTAGGCGACGTTGAGCAGGAGTTCTTTCCCTGCCGCCGCGGCGCGGGCGTTGAAGGGGATCGTGACGGGCGCGCTCTGCCCCGGCTTGACGTCGAGGCGATCGACGACGCCTTGTTGCACCGGCTCGCCGTCGGCGAGGAGTTGCCACTCGAGGTAGTACGCGGAGAGGTCCGTGAAGAAGTTCTCGTTGTAGACGGAGACGATGCCGCGGGCGATGTCCACGGGCGTGGTCCATATGGACTGGTAGGTCTTGCGTATCTCGTGCATGTGGGGGTTGGGAACGCGGTCGGGGCTGATGAGGCCGTTGCAGTTGAAGTTTTTGTCGGAGGGGTCGTACGGGCCGTAGTCGCCGCCGTAGGTGTAGATGATGGATCCGTCGGCTGCGCGTTCACGGAATGCCTGGTCGACGAAGTCCCAGACGAAACCGCCTTGCAGGTTGGGGTAGGCGCGGATGAGGTCCCAGTATTCCTTGACGCCGCCGACGGAGTTGCCCATAGCGTGGGCGTACTCGCAGAGGATGAAGGGGCGTTGTTGGGTGTTGTCCTCGCCGTAGCGTTTCATCCAGTCGAGGCCGGCGTACATGGGGCAGACGACGTCGGTGTTGAACGATTGGTGAGCCTGCTCGTACTGGACGGGACGGCTGGGGTCGCGTTGTTTGATCCAGTTGTAGCAGGCTTCGAAGTTGGGGCCGTTGCCTGCCTCGTTGCCGAGCGACCAGAAGATGATGGAGGGGTGGTTTTTGAAGGCCTCGACGACGCGTTGGTCACGCTCGAGGTGGGCGAGGGCGTAGGAGGGGTTCTTGGCAAGGGTGTTGTCGCCGTATCCCATGCCGTGGGACTCGATGTTCCCCTCGCAGACGAGGTATATGCCGTGCTCGTCGCAGAGGTCGTACCAGAAGGGGTCGTCCGGGTAGTGGCATGTGCGGATGGCGTTGAGGTTGTTTTCTTTTATGACGCGGACGTCCTCGATCATGCGTTCGCGGGAGATGACGTAGCCGGTGGCGGGATCCATTTCGTGACGGTTGGCCCCCTTGAAGAGGACGGGCTTGCCGTTGACCCATACCTGGCCGAGGTCTTTCTTTAACTCGATCTCGCGGAAGCCGACGCGCTGGGGGATGACCTCGATGACTTTCCCGCCGCTGCCCTCGAGCGTGAGGAGTAGACGGTAGAGGTTGGGTTCTTCGGCGCTCCAGAGGGCGGGCGACTTGACGGGGATGACGGCGCGGAATTCGCCTTTCTTGCCGGGCTTGATGCCGGCGGCGACGGCAACACGGGTATCGTTGGCGTCGATAAGTTCGGCTTTAATGGTCCCGCTGCCCTTGAGTGTCCCGGTGATGGAGAGGGTAGCGTCGCGGTACGCCTCGTCGAGATCCGGGATGATGAAGAGGTCTTCAACGTGATTTTTCTCGCGGGCGTAGAGGTAGACGTCGCGGGCGATACCGCTGAGCCGCCAGAAGTCTTGATCTTCGAGGTAGCTCCCGTCGCACCAGCGGTAGACCTGCATGGCGATGAGGTTTTTCCCCGGGCGGACGAACTTGGTGATGTCGAACTCGGCGGCTATCTTGCTGTCCTCGCTGTAACCGACGTATTTCCCGTTGACCCACACGTAGAGGTTAGACGTGGCCGAGCCGACGTGGAGGAAGACATCGTCGCCGTTCCACCCGGCGGGGATCTCGATGACGCGACGGTAAGAGCCGACGTGGTTGTCGATCGTCCCGACGCGCGGGGGGGCGGGCCGGAAGTGGCTCGACCACGGGTAGCCGGCGTTCACGTACACGGGCTTGCCGTATCCGTTCAGCTCCCAGATGCCGGGAACGGGGAAGTCCACCCAGTGACTGTCCTCGAAGTCCAGGCGGTAGAAGTTAACGGGACGGTCGGTCTGGTCTTTTACCCAGTTGAATTTCCACGTGCCGTTTAGCGAGAGGAAATTCGGTGCATCTTCCTTCACCCCTGCCCGCGCCTGTTCCGCGGTAGGATAAGCGAAGAAGTTCGCCCGCGTCTGAGCGCGGTTAACCTGGTTGACGCGCGGGTCGATCCACTCTGGCGTTTGTGACGCGGCGCGGAGGCCCGGGAAAAGAATAGCGAGAAAAATCGCGGTAGTTTTTAGATTGTGTTTCATAATGTAATGTATTTACGTGTTCTACTTAACTTCCCATTCAAAAAGCCCGGAAGAGTGCTCCGCCGGGAGTTGTACTTCTAATTTCAGCGCGCCGGTAGTAACCGGTTCAAAGGTCACGTGGCACGCGGCGCCCCTGGTCGTGGGATACGCGGAGGTATTCTTGACGGGAATCCATTCGCCGTCATCGTTCTTGTAATAGATCTTCCACGCTGCGGGGACGCGGCAGCCTCCCCACGGGCCGTCGTCGAACCAGTAGACGGTGGAGCGCGACACCTGTTCTGGGGCGGCAAACTCGTAGACTACCCACTCCGTGCTATTGGTCTTGGGCCACCAGTGGAAGTAGGGGGCGGAGCGATCCTCGGCGCCGCGCGGCACGAGCCGGTCGTTAATGGCCGAGCGGGCGCTGCCGCCACGCGACGCGGTGAGTTTGCTTTTGGAGGCAATCGTTGGGGGCATCGCCGGACGGGTGGCGGTCAACTCTGCCGGTAGCCAGACGGCCATCTCCCCGGCGCCGCGGTGCGCCCACGCGTAATAAGGAATCAGGGTGAGAGTGACGTCTTCCGGGCGCAACTTGTCGCGCTCGTCGAAGCGCAGAGACTGCACGTCGCCCTTGAGCAGGACGATTCCCTTCAGGAGATCGGGACGGTATTCAGCCTCGAAGCGCGGCGATCCTCCCGTGAAGAGGCTCGCGACGCTGAAATTATTGTCCGGCCACTCGGCGCAATAGACCACC
>JAIRKS010000118.1 GCA_031259905.1 Odoribacteraceae bacterium | reverse complement strand
CCGCGTCAAGGGCACCGACCGCGGGGGAATCACCGACAAGGACGGGCTGTTCCGCGTCGCGTTGCCCCCCGGCGAGGCGCGTGCGCTGCAGTTCTCGTTCGTGGGGATGAAGCCGGTGGAGGTCGCGTACCGGGGACAGGAGGAGATCCTCGTCACGCTGGAAGATGCCGAGGTAGAGATCGAGGAGGTCGTCGTTACGGGCGTCTTCACGCGGCGGGCAAACTCGTATACCGGCGCTATCGCGAGCGTGAAAGGAGATGAACTGCGACGCGTCGGGAACGCGAACCTGGTGGCCAGCCTGAAGAACATCGACCCGGCGTTCATGATCGTCGAGAACTTGCAGGCGGGGTCCGACCCGAACGCCCTGCCCGAAATACAGATGCGCGGGCAAACCGGCCTCTCGACGATCGGCAGCGAGTACCAGAGTAACCCGAACCAGCCGCTGTTTATCCTTGACGGCTTCGAGGCCACGCTGACGAAGATCCTCGACCTCGACATTAACCTCGTCGAGAGCGTCACCCTGCTGAAGGACGCGACGGCGAAAGCCATCTACGGCTCGAAGGCCGCGAACGGCGTGGTGGTCGTCGAGACCGTCCGCCCCGAACGAGGAAAGATGAAGATCAGGTATACCGGCAGCGCGGACGTGCAAGCCCCCGACCTCTCCAGCTATAACCTGACGAACGCGCGGGAGAAGGTGCAGGCGGAGGTCAGCGCCGGCCTGTACACCTCGACCTCGGCGACCGAGCAGATCACCCTCACGCGGAGGTACTCGGAACTCGCGCGCCTCGTCGAGGCGGGCGTCGATACTTACTGGCTCGACAAGCCGTTGCGCGTCGGCGTCGGCAACAAGCACTCCGTCTACCTGGAGGGAGGCGACGAGTACATGCTCTACGCCATAGACCTTTCCTACAACGGGGTCTCCGGCGTCATGCGCGGATCGGATCGCTCGACGATCAGCGGGGGAATCACCCTCTCGTACCGGACGAAGCGTCTCCTCTTCCGCGACAAGCTGAGCGTCGACGGGAATGTCTCGAAGGATTCGCCTTACGGCTCGTTCTCCCTCTTCGCCCAGATGAATCCCTACAACATGATCCGCGACGAGGACGGGAACATGATCCAGCAGTATACTCACGGCACCGTCGTGCAGCCCAATCCCCTGTGGAACGGGGAGGTGAACACGAAGAACGTCTCGCGGTATACTTACATCACGAATAACTTCTACGCCGAGTGGAACGCGCGGGAAAACCTCCGCCTGATTGCTCGCTTCGGCTTCAGCTCCCGCGCCTCCGGGAAGGATACCTTCAAGCCCAGCGAGCACACGGACTTCTTCTCGTACCAGGGAGAAAGCGAGTACAGCAAGGGAAGGTACTCCGCGATGCATCGCGAGGAGAGCAGCTTCAGCGGTGACCTCGGCGCGGCATGGTCCGTCACGGGGGACTACCACCTCCTCTTCTTCAACGCGCAACTCTCCGCCGGCCAGAGCAAGTACGATTACTATACCGTCGAGGCCGAGGGATTCCCGAACAACAACATGGACCACATCACCTCCGGCGTCAAGTACCGCGGCACGCGCCCGTCGGGAGCCGAGGGCATCTCGCGGGAGATGGGGGGCGTGGCCTCCGTCAACTACTCGTACGACGATCGCTATCTCTTCGACGGGAACTACCGCCTCACCGGCTCTTCCGAGTTCGGCGCTAACAAGCGATGGGGGCACTTCTACTCGCTGGGCGTCGGCTGGAACGTGCACCGGGAGGCATTCCTCCGCGACAACGCCGGGTGGCTTGGCCGCCTCAAGTTGCGCCTCTCCACCGGGTACACCGGCTCGCAGGGATTCAACTCCTACGACGCCATCGCGACGGTCACCTACTATACCGACACGCAGTACGCCGCGGAGATCGGCTCTTACCTCCAGGGGCTGGCGAACCCCGACCTGCGCTGGCAACGACGCTACGACACGAATGTCGGCGTCGACATCGTCGCCTTCTCCAATCGACTGAATCTTCGCCTCGACTATTACACGGCCCAGACCAGGGGGATGGTCGCTAACGTCACCACGCCGCAGTCTATGGGCTTCTCGAGCTACATGGCCAACGTCGGCAAGATGGAGAACAAGGGGTTCGAGGCGTACCTCTCCGCCCGCGTGTGGCAGCGGCAGCAGAATCACGCGAACATCTTCTTTTCCGTCGCCTCTAACCGGAACAAGCTCACCAAACTCTCCAACGCGCTGAAGCAGCACAACGAGACCAGCGATAGCGAGAAGGACACGAACGCGGCCAGTACCGCCGTGGACACGCGCTACCAGGAAGTAGCTTCCTCCACCGCCATCTGGGTCGTCAAGTCGCTCGGCATTGACCCGCGCACCGGCAAGGAGGTCTTCGTCAAGAAAGACGGCACGCTAACCGAGAAGTGGCAAAGCAGCGACTACATCAACGGCGGGGACGCCCTCCCGCGGGCAAGCGGTAACTTCGGCCTGAACGCGGAATACCGCGGACTGGGCCTCAACGCCACCTTCACGTGGCGCTTCGGCGGGCAACTCTACAACAACACGCTCGTCAGCAAGGTGGAGAACGCCAACGTCCGTTACAACGTCGATCGCCGCGTGCTCGAGAGCCGCTGGAGCGAGCCGGGGCAGGTGACGCGCTTCAAGTCGATTGCCGACAACTCCTACACGCAGCCCACCTCCCGCTTCGTCGAGGACTATAACTCGCTTACCTTCTCCTCGCTCCAGGTATCGTACGACTTTCGCTACCGGGAGTTCCTCAAGCACTCATTCCTGCAGCGGCTCAAGGCGTCGTTCTACATGAACGAGTTGTTCATCCTCTCCTCCGTGAAGACGGAGCGGGGCACGGATTATCCCTTCGCGCGCTCCTTCTCCTTCTCCCTGCAAGCTAACTTTTAAAGAACTATCACGATGAAACGATATACTTATCTATTCTTACTCCAGGCAGTGATCCTCGCTTCGTGCTCCGACTGGCTGGATGTGTTGCCGAAGTCACGCGTCCTCGCGGACGAGCATTTCGAGACGGAGTCAGGGTACGCCGACCAGCTCACGGGCGTGTATACCCGCATGACCTCCACCTCGCTTTTCGGGCGGGAGCTGACGTTCGGCCTGCGGGAGGTGCTCTCGCAGAACTACGACCTCAACGTCTCCAACACGCTCTACGGCTACGTCGCGCGATACGAGTACGAGAACGCCTCCGTCAAGGCGATCACCACCACGGCATGGGCGGAAATCTACACCGCGATCGCCAACCTCAACATCCTGCTCGAGTACATGGAGACGGTCAGCCCCACCAAGTTCTCCGGGAGGAATCACGACGTCTACAAGGGTGAGGCGCTAGGACTACGGGCATTCCTCCACTTCGAGTTGCTCCGCATGTTCGCGCCGGCGCCGGCGTCGAATCCCGGCGCGCCGGCCATCCCCTACGTCACCGGGTACACCACCTACGTCACGCCGCTCTCCACCGTCAACGAGGCGCTCGATCTCGTCATCACCGACCTGAACGCCGCCGTCAACCTGTTGAGGAGCGACACGCTTTACCTCGCCCCGTCCTCCAGTGCCGAGGCGTACAACGTGAAGCCGGCGCGCGTCCGTCGGTTCAACTACTACGCTGCCCGCGCCACCCTCGCCCGCGCCTACCTCTGGCGGGGGGATCTCGAGAACGCGCGGCTGCACGCCGAGGCGGTCATCGACGACGAGAAGTTCTTCTGGGTGCACTACACCGCCGCGCAGGCTTCTAACATCACGGAAAGGGATGTCACCTACAAGAACGAGCACATCTTCCGCCTCGACATCCTCAACATGACCGACATCGTCAAGCCTTACTTCACCTCCAGCTCCGGCACGAACAAGCTCTCGCCCTCCGAGATGCAGATGGACAACATATACGAGGTTTCCGCCGCCGCTCTCGGCATGGACTACCGCTACACCTACCATTACGCCTACGACGGCAGCGAGCGCTACCTCTCCAAGTTCTGGCAACCGACCGGGGGGACGTACAACAGCATGATGCCGCTCATACGCCTCTCCGAGATGTACTACATAGCCGCCGAGGCATGGGTAGATCGCGACTCGACCGCCCGCGCCGTCGGCCTCCTCAACACCGTCCGCGACGCCCGCGGCCTCTCCAACTATCCCCTCGCGGAGACACTCTCCGTCGCCGGGGTGAAGGAAGAGATCTACAAGGAGTATCGCAAGGAAACGCTCGGCGAGGGACAGCTCTTCTACTTCTACAAGCGGCTGAACTACCCCGTCATCCCCGGCTCCGCCAAGCCCGGTAACGACGCCGTCTACGTCTTCCCGCTCCCCGACAACGAGGTCGAATTTGGAAACAGGTAACTTAAAACGAACAGCACTATGAAAAGAATACACACGCTTGTCGTTGCCCTCGCGCTTGTCGCTTGCGAAAACGACCCGTTCACGTGGGGAAACACCGACTACGCCCGCGTCGTCGGGCCAGCCAACTGGACGCTCGGCACGGACTCCTTATTATATACCTTCTCCACGCGTCCCGCCGACGAGACAGCGTTCATAGTCGAGGCCGAGGTCATCGTCATGGGGAAGGTCTCCGACCGCGACCGCGTTGTCGTCATCGCCGTCGATCCCGCGCGGACAACTGCCGTCAAGGGGGCGCACTACGATATCCCCGCGACCGTCACCATCCCCGCCGGCGAGGCAACCGTCGCCCTGCCGATCACGCTTCACCGCGCCCCCGACTTGCAATCCGCGGGCGTGCGCCTTCGCGTCGAGATCGACGCGTCGGGGGATGTCGGCCCCGGGGTCAACGAGTGGCGATCGCTCTCTATCCAGTGGAACGACATGATCTCCCGTCCCCTCAACTGGGACGCGCTCATCGAATTCTTCGGCGAGTACAGCGACGTCAAGTTCCGCTTCATCATCTCCACCCTCGGCGTCGCCGAGTTCACCTACGGCCAGGCAAACGGCATGAGCTGGGGCGTCATGAACAACTACCGCCTGATCCTCGTCGAGGCTCTCGCTGCCTACAACGCCGCGCATCCCTCCGCGCCGCTCGTCGACGAGGATCTCCGACCAATTACCTTCTAAATTAGAACCACGATGAAACAAAAGATAACACAAACCGCGCGTTTCCTCCTCCTGCTCCTCCTCGTGAACGGCTGCAACAAGGATCTGGGAAACTACACCTACGACTACAACAAAGCGCCGAAGCTGATCATCGATACCATCGGACACCAGGTAGCGTGGAGGGCCGTCTGGAACATCGGCGACACCATCGATCTCTCCGTTAACGTCACCTACCCCGGCCGGGAGGGAAACCTCGTCTACCGCTGGTTTCTCATGGACTACCCGTACAGCACCGTCACCGACGGCAACGCCCAGGTGTGGCCGGCGCCGGACACCATCTCCCGCGAGCGCGACCTCCACTACGTCGTCGACCTGAAGCCGGGCCGCTGGGTCTCCATCTCCTTCATGGCGAAAGACACCGTTAACGGCGTCGCCGAATTTTACACGTACAGCTACAAGTCGATCCCCGAGGCCGGCGCCCTCCGCGGGCTATACTGCCTCCAGGAGAAGGACGGGCGCGTCGACATCGACGTCGTCGGCTCGTCCCGCGCCCTCGTCTTCTCCAACTATCACGAGGTGGACTATTACAGCTCGTTCCATCCCGGCGAACCGCTCACCGGCAAGCCGCGCGTCTTCGAGTACTCCACCCCCGGCGGCTACTTCTACGTCTTCACCGACGACGTCGGGCTGCGCGTACACCCCGCCAGCATGGTCATCATGGAGCGGTGGAACGAGATGTTCTACCAGACCCCCGCCACGTACGCCCCCGGCGCCGTCACGGGCGTCAACAACTGCGACTTCCTCGTCAACGACGGCAAGCTGCACGTCCACTACATCCAGGCCACCGGCGAACGCAAGTTCTCCAACCCCATCCCCGGCAACTACGCCCTCGCGCCCTACCTCGCCAAGCAGACCATCGCCTCGTGGGGGGCCGTCGCGGGCGCCATCAACGCCTACCAGATCGTCTACGACGAGAACACGAACGCCTTCCGCCCCTTCTTCAACAAGGGCGTCTCCCTGGGGCAATTCACCGAGACCGTCCCCGACGCCGCCTTCGACGTGAACAACATCGCCGGCGAACTCGTCTACGCCAACACCGTCAACGCCGGCGAGACGATGCTCATCACGCGGGACGAGGAGGGCTATCACATGGGCGTCTCCTGCTTCTACAACGTCATCGACGAGGGGAAACTCGCCCGCTCCACGCGCCTCCTCACCGGCTGCACCGGCATCGAGAACGCCACCTGCTTCGCCTCCGGCCTGGCCGGCCCCGCGCTCTTCTACGGGACGGGCAACAGCGTCTACTCCTTCTCGTACACCACCGGGCAGACCGTCTCGCGCCTCCTCTGGCAGGGAGACCCCGGCGACGAGGTCACCGCCCTTTGCCTCCTCTCCACCGGCGGCTTCCCCACCTCCGGGCGCATCCTCTGGATCGCCGTCTGGAACGAGGCCACGCGCGCCGGACGTCTCGTCGAGTTCGAGATCAACCCCGTCAGCGGGGAAGCCGAGGCACTGTACGCCCCCATGTTCTCCGGGATACCGGACAACCCTATCTACCACGAGGGGCTGGGAAAGGTGTTGTTCATGACGCAGAAAATATCATGAGGACGATCATTCTCCTCGCGTCGCTTGCGTTGGCACTCGACGCCGCCGCCGCGACCGACGGCTACACGCTACGCGGCAAGATCGATGGGTTGCCCGACAGCGCCCGCGTCACCCTTACCCCCGCCGCCACGCGCCAGGCGGAGAAACCGGCAGCGGGGACCGTCGCCGCGCGCGGACGCTTCGAGATCAAGGGCGACATCCCCGCCCCCCGCCTCTTCCGCCTGCAAGTGGGCGAACCGCCGGCCGCCGCCTACCAGATGATCATGATCGAGCCGGGGATGACCGACTTCGAGGCCACGATCGTCACCGACGGCAACCGCTGGCGCTGGCAGGACGCCCGCGTCACCGGCTCTGCCGCCCACCTCCTCTACCTCGAGAAGACGCGCTTCCGCGAACGCCTCAACGAGCGCAACGCCGCGATACGCGAGGAACACCGGGAGATCTCCAGGAAATTAGGCGACGCGCGCTCCTCCGGCGACACCGCGACGTACAACGCCCTGAGGCGTTCCCCGGAATACGTCGCCCTCGAACGCGACGAGCGCGCGTTCTTCCGCCACGCCGGCGAGGAGATCAACGCCGCCATCTCCGCCAACGGGGACTCCTTCTGGGGACCGCTGCTCGCGCTGGTGAACTACATCTACTTTGTCCCCGGCGACACCGTCATCACGCGCGTCTACTCCCGCTTCTCCGACGCCGCCAAAAACAGCTATTACGGCCAGATCATGCACCGCGAGCTATTCCCCCCGCGGCTCGTCGGCAAGCCCCTCCCCCCGTTCTCGCTCCCCGACCGCGACGGGAAGATGCACGACGACGCGACGACGCGCAACGGGAAGAAACTTGTCGTCATTGACTTCTGGGCCTCGTGGTGTGCGCCCTGCCGACAGGAGATCCCTCGCCTCAAGGAGCTATACCTCGACTACTCGTCCGCCGGCCTGGAGATCATCAGCATATCGATCGACCGGGACGCGTCCGCGTGGCGCACGGCGCTCGACGACGAGCGGATGCCCTGGCCGCAACTCCTGGACGTGACCAAACTTTTCAGCGATCAATTCCACGGGAAGACGATCCCCGCCCTGTTCCTGGTCGACGCGTCGGGCACCGTGATCGAGGACACTCTCCGCGGCCAACCGCTCCGCGACTTCATCGCCGCCAAACTGGGCGCTCCTCCTCCCCGGTAATCCCCCCCCCCG
>JAIRKS010000048.1 GCA_031259905.1 Odoribacteraceae bacterium | reverse complement strand
TCGTCGATGTAAAACTCGACGCGGTAGTAGGTGGGGTACGGGGTGTTGACCCTGTCGTCGTACAGCCCGCCGACGACGAGACAGGTGTTGGCCTTCCACTCGCTACCGGTGACGGGCTTGCTCTCCTCGCCCTCGAAAACGTAAATGTCGTTGGCGAACGAGCTGGTGGAGGTGGTGTACGAGATGTACGTGCCCTCCGCCTGCTTGCTGCCGGCGACGGGATAGGGAGCGAGGTTGTAGCCACCCGCGACGGCTTCCGGGGCAACGTGCCCCTTGTCGTGATAGTTATACAACCTGGCGCTGGTCAGGACGAAATTCGTGATGGTATCGTTCAGCGACACGTCGACGCGGGCCACGGCACGGGTAAGGTCGATATCCGGCAAGTTGCTGTTGCCGGTAGGGGAGATCGTCACGTTAGCGGGGAGGTATCCCCACATGGGGAAGTTCGTCTTTCCCGCGGGCATGGAGGCCACGATGCTGTTCAGCACCGCCTCGCGGGAGCGGTTCTCGTCCTCGTCGAGCGACGCGATGGGCAGCTTGGGGGTAAGCCCCGCGATGGCCGTCCGCGCGTTGGCGAGCACGACCACCTTGTACGGGCCACCGAGAGGCAGCCGTGCCTCGAACTTCTTCGTGGCGTAAGGGTCGGGATCGACGGTGGGGACGGTAGCTTGATTCTCGATTTGCGTCCCGTGGGCGCGGTAGATGAACTTGTCGCTCGTCGCGTCGAAGAGCATCACGTCGACCTCGCTGATCGCGTTCTCTGTTGCCGTTGCCTCGGCGCGGGTGACGGGCGACGACGGCGCGGAGAGCGACAGCGTGACGAGCGCCATCTCGTCGGAGATCACCTGCTGCTCTTTCCCGCCGTCAAGATCCTGCACGCAGGAGGAGAGGAGGGTCGCAATGATGACTGTAAAGCTTGTTAAAAGGGAGATTATCGTTGTTTTCATGGCCCGTTCAGTTGATAGGTGAGAAACGGGCCGCTGGAGCGTTATTCGACGAGAGCCCTGTGTGTGTGTGTGTGTGTGTGTGTGTGTGTGTGTGTGTGTGTGAGGTAGTCATAATCCCTCAATCCTGCAAGCCCCTCACACGTAAAAATCCTTAAATCTTCAACCTGCTTCATGTTAGTTAGTTTATCTCGTTGATTGCTCATTTGTAGTCTTCGTTTAGTGAATTATGTTTCGTGTTTTTTTGTTCACGGGGCGAATGTAGCGCGTTTTTCTTTACCATGAAACGATCTTCCCTCTTTTTCTGACTATTTTTTTTTCATGCGTCCCCCTCCCGTCATCCCGGCGAGACGGCGTGCCCTGTTCGCGGGAGCCTTTTTTTCTTTACATTCGCGGTAAACGATAAATCGTGAACCGGAGTATTTACCATTAAAACAGAGAAGATTTTATGAACAAGGAAGACGTGCAGTTTTGTCTCGAGGAGGCAAAAGAAAAAATGGAAGCAGCACTGCATCACCTGGAGGTGGAGTTGAGCAAGATCAGGGCAGGACGGGCAAACCCGAAGATCTTGCAGGACGTGCTGGTGGATTATTACGGTAGCCAGACGCCGCTGTCACAGGTGGCCAATATCGCTACCCCGGACCCGCGCACGATCGCCGTGCAGCCCTGGGACAAGAAGATGATCCCCGCGATCGAACGCGCGATCATGAACGCGAACCTCGGCCTGAACCCGGATAATAACGGGGATGTCATCCGCGTCAATATCCCCGTGCTGACGGAGGAACGCCGGCGCGACCTGGTGAAGCAAAGCAAGGCCGAGGCAGAAATCGCCAGGGTCAGCGTACGGAACGCCCGCCGGGATGCTATCGACCAGGTGAAGAAGATGACGAAGAATGGCCTGCCGGAGGATATGGCAAAGGATGCCGAGGTCGACGCGCAGAAGCTGACCGACGATTTCGGGAAACGCGTGGACGAGCAGCTGTCCAGGAAGGAAAAGGACATCATGACGATATGAGATGGCCCGCGTGCTGATCGTTATCCCGGCGCGCTATCACTCGACGCGCCTGCCGGGGAAACCCCTGGTGAAGATCCGCGGCGTGGCGATGGTCGAACGCGTGGCGCGCGTGGCCGCCGCCGCCTGTCGCGACGTGACGGGATGCACGTACGTCGTGGCCACCGATCACGCCGCCATCGAGCGGTTCTGCCGGGAGAGGGAGATCCCCGTCGTCATGACCCCCGGCGATTGTCGCGACGGGACGGAACGCTGCCTGCACGCGACCGTGGAGGTGGAACGGGTGACGGGGGAAACCCCGCGGCTGGTCGTCAACCTGCAAGGAGATAACCCGCTGTGCCCGCCGCCGGTCGTGCGCGACCTGGTCCGCGCCTGGGAGGAAGACCCCGGCGCGGCGGTCTATACCCCCTGCACGCGCCTCGACTGGGAGGCGTACGACGCGCTCGCGGAGGCGAAGAAGACGACGCCCTACTCGGGGACGACCGTGCTGGTGGACAAGTTCATGAACGCGCTCGCCTTCTCGAAGGGAATGTTGCCCGTCATCCGCCGGCCGGGGGAGGCGCGACGGCTCTCCGCGTTCTCTCCCGCGCGTCGCCACGTGGGGGTGTACGCCTATTCCCGCGAGACCCTGGCGCGGTACGCGACGTTAGACCCCTCGCCGCTCGAACGGCCGGAGATCGAGGGGCTGGAGCAGACGCGCTTCCTGTACAACGGGCTAAAGGTGCGGGTGGTGGAGGTCGACCTCCAGGGGTTAGAGGCGATCACCGGCGTGGATTCCGCGGAGGATGTCGCCCGCGTGGAGGAGATCCTCGCGCGACGCGGCGAACCGGACGCGGGGCCATGAATGTCGGGGATCGCCTGCCGTGGGAGGTCACGCGGCTCGAGGAGGTGCTCGCGGGGGAGACGACGCGACAGCGCGTGCTGGAGTGGTACGAGGCTTTCTCCGCGAGCGCTTTTTCTGTCGCGACGCCTTCCCCGTCACCGCTCCTCGTGAATATCTCCGGCATCCCGGGCGCGGGGAAGTCCACGCTGGCGCGGGAGGTAATAAAGGAGAATCCCTCGCTGCTCCACGTGTCGTTCGACAACCTGATGGAGGAGCTTCCGCCCTACCGGGAGGATCTCCGGCAGCACGGCGCGAGGGAAGCGTTCGCGCGGTGGGAGTTACCGGCCCGTCACCTGGGCTACCGCTTGCTGGGCGAGGGGATCGCCCGCCGGCTCTCCATTCTTTTCGAGCACGGTAACGCGACGCCGGGGCACGTCGCCCTGTACCGTCGCGTGAAATCGCTGGGGTATCGCGTGGAGATTCGTTTCCTGGACGTCCCCCCTGGCGTTGCTGCCGAACGGGTAGCGCGCCGGGAACGTTTCTTCCCGGTGGAGGAGATCGAGACCCGTCACGCGGCGCTCGCGGAACTGAACGAGGTGTACAAGAAGATTGTCGATACATTTGAAATCATTAGCACATGAAGAGATGTTTGATCGTGCGGCACGGGAACACGTTCCGGCCGGGAGAGATCCCGCGGCGGGTCGGTGGAAGAACGGACCTGCCGCTGGTGGAAGAAGAGCGGGCGCGGGCAGTAGGGAGATACCTGTCGGCGAACGGCCTCCGCGTGGACAGGATTTACGCGGCGCCGCTGCTCCGCACGACGCGCACGGCGGAGTTGATCGCGGAGGAGGCGCGGCTCTCCCTGCCGGTAATTGCCGAGCCTCGCTTCACGGAGATCGATTACGGTCCCGACGAGAACAAGACGGAAACGGACGTGAAGCAGCGACTGGGAGAGGAGATGGCGCGACGTGCGGGGATGTCGTCGCTCCCGGTGGCGGAGGTGTTGTCGCTTGGTGAACGGGTGCTTGACGAGTGGAACACGCACGCTATTGTCCCTCCCGGCTGGCACGTGGACGTGGAGGGGATCGCCCGCGCGTGGAGGTGTTTTGCCTCGGATATTCCCGACGGGGAGAATGTCTTGATCTGCACTTCTAACGGCATCATCCGTTTCGCTCCTCTCTTGCTGGAGGATCACGCGGCTTTCTGCCGGGAACATAATATAAAGGTGTCCACCGGTAGTCTCTCGATCTTCCGCCACGACGGGGAACGCTGGCTCTGCGACGCGTGGAATATCGAGCCTTACCGGATGTCACTTGACTCCTCGCGTCCTCGCGGTTGAATCCGCGGTCTTGAGAAATTCCCGGCAAAAGTTTGTAGATGCCAATTCCTTTCGTACCTTTGCCGTCCGTTTTGTAGCGGCCATTCGTTCATGCAGGAGTGAACCCTTAGCCATTTCCCTTGCACGGCGCGAATAACCGGAGATTGAAAATGTTCGTTTGCCCGACGAATCTCGTTGATTTCAGCCCGGAAACGCGGCGGGTGGTACGACAAAAGGAACAAACAGAAGTATAATTTTAAACGAGTAAAAGTGGATCAGATTAGTTACAGAACAGTTCATCTCAATAAGGCCACGGTGCAAAAAGAATGGGTCTTGATTGATGCTGAAAAACAAGTCGTGGGACGACTCGCCGCGAAGGTCGCGAAGCTCTTGAGGGGCAAGTACAAGCCCGGCTTCACGCCCCACGTGGATTGCGGGGACAACGTGATCATCGTGAACGTGGAGAAGGTCGTCTTGACGGGAAAGAAGTTGTCCGACAAGAAATATATCCGCCACACGCAGTATCCCGGCGGACAACGCGTGGCTACTCCCGCGCAATGGATGAAGACGCACCCGGAAAGGATTCTCGAACACGCCGTGAAGGGTATGCTCCCGAAAAATCGCCTCGGCAGCGCCCTCTTCAGGAATCTTTACCTGTACGTCGGCCCGGAACACGAGCAAGTCGCACAAAAGCCTAAAGTAATCGATATTAACGCGCTTAATTAATTAATCATGGAAATAATCAACGCAACCGGCAGGAGAAAAACAGCAGTGGCTCGCGTTTACCTGAGCGAGGGGAAAGGGAATGTCACCATCAACAAGAAGACGATAGAGGAGTATTTCCCGCTGGCAATCCTGCAATACAAGGTAAGGCAACCGCTCGAACTACTGGAGGTCGCCGGGCAGTACGATGTTAAGGCAACCCTCGACGGGGGAGGCTTCAATGGTCAGGCAGAGGCGTTGCGGCTGGGTATCGCCCGCGCGCTGGTCAAGATTAACGCGGAGGATAAGCCTAAACTAAGGGCGGCTGGCTTTATCACGCGCGACCCGCGCGAGGTGGAACGAAAGAAGCCGGGACGTCCGGGTGCTCGTAAACGGTTCCAGTTCTCGAAGCGTTAAGCGAAGTTTAGTATCTAAATCTCCGGGACTTCCACGAGAACTACCCGGCGATTGAATGAATAAGGAAAGTAAACTGTAAACAATTACACATGTCAAAAACAAATTTCGACGAATTATTGAACGCGGGGGTGCATTTCGGTCACCTGACTCGCAAGTGGAATCCCAAGATGGCTCCTTATATTTTCATGGAGCGAAACGGTATCCATGTCATCGACTTGAATAAAACGGCGGTCATGCTTGATAAGGCCTGTGCCGCGTTGAAGCAAATGGCTAGGTCGAACCGGAAAATTCTGTTTGTAGCGACAAAAAAACAGGCTAAGGATATTGTCGCGGAAAGAGTAGCTAATATTAACATGCCGTACGTTACCGAAAGATGGCCGGGCGGCATGTTGACCAACTTCCCGACGATCAGGAAGGCGGTGAAGAAGATGGTAACAATCGACAGGATGGAGAAGGACGGCACATTTACCCACCTCTCCAAGCGCGAAAAACTTCAGATCTCCAGGCAACGTGCCAAGCTGGAAAAGAACCTCGGTAGTATCGCCGACATGGCTCGCCCGCCGGCCGCGCTCTTCGTCGTGGACGTGATGAAGGAGTACATCGCGGTAAAGGAAGCCCGGACACTGGGTATCCCGGTGTTCGCGATGGTGGATACTAATTCCAATCCCGACGGGATTGATTTCGTAATCCCGGCCAACGATGACGCTTCTACTTCGATCACGCTGGTGATTGACAAGGTGGTCGCCGCCATTCAGGAAGGATATAATGAACGCAAGGTGGAACGCGAGAAGGATAACGAAAAGAAACCGGATAGCGAGGAAAGGGAAGAGGAAGAGAGTGCAGGACACAAGGAGCCTGTCGACGAATGAATTTACACGACATAAAATAAAAACAAGACATGGAAATTACAGCAGCAGAGGTGATGAGGTTGCGTAAGGCAACGAACGCCGGCATGATGGATTGTAAGCACGCCCTGCAAGAGGCAGAAGGCGATTTCGATAAGGCCGTTGATATTATTCGTAAAAAGGGGTTGGCTATCGCTAACAAGCGGGCTGACAGGGATGCTAACGAAGGATGTGTCCTGGCCAGGACGGACGGCAAGCGTGCCGTGGTTGTCTCGTTAAATTGCGAGACGGATTTCGTGGCCAAAAACGAGGGATTCATCTCGTTCACCGGGCAGATTCTCGATGTGGCGTTTACCGCGTTGCCAGCGGACAAGGATGCGTTGCTGGCTACCCGGCTGGACGATCGCACCGTCGCCGACCACATCTCTGCACAGACCGGCGTGATCGGCGAGAAACTGGAGTTGGCCTATTATGGTAAGGTGGAAGCTTCCGGGTGTGCCGTTTATATCCACCCGGGGAACAAGTTGGCTACCGCCGTGGGCTTTGACAAGGAGGTCGATACGCAGGTGATGAAGAATATCGCCATGCAAATTGCTGCCATGTCGCCAATCGCTATTGACAAGGAGGATATCCCGGCGGAAGTGATCGAGCACGAACTGGAGATTGGCAGGGGAAAGGCGCAGGAGGAGGGAAAACCAGAGGCGATGTGGGACAAGATCGCGCAAGGACGCCTGAACAAGTTCTATCAAGAGTCTACCTTGTTAAACCAGACGTTTGAACAGGACGGGAAGATTACCGTCCGGGAGTATCTCCGGGGCGTGGACAAGGACTTGAAAGTAACAGGATTCTTGCGATTCTCGTTGAATTAAGTTTCCACGACAATCTTATATTGATTAACGTGCATTTCATGAATTCTAATCAAATGATTAGAATGTTCGAAGTTGATGTTTATCGATTTTTTTTCGAGTAAAAAGCAGTATACAGACAGTGCCGTGCGGTAGAATTACCAATGCCTGACTTGAAAGGAAAAGAGAATGGCTTTATCGTAACGCTTTTCAACGACAGATTTTCAAAGAAAGAACTGCAAAAGGAAGGTAGATAAAGGCAACGCTACTTTTGAAAGATAAAGGTGAAACAACAGGTTCGGAATATGCGGGAAAATATAATTTTACAGACAACCACCCAACTTTACACCCAAGAGTATAAAGTTGGGTGTTTTGTTTTTATGCTAATTTAAGTAGCATCAGGTAATCTTCACCATCATCCCCGATAACTTCAAATCCCATGTTTTTGTACAGTCGAACGGCATAATTATCTTTCTTCACATTTAGCGATGTCTGTTTGTATCCGTTCTCTCGTAAATACTCAATCATCACTGTCATCAGTTTCGTTCCGATGCCTTGATTGCGATATTTCTTGTATAATGAAATCGCAAATTCGGGTGTTTCGTTATCAATATATCCAAACCCTTTAATATCGCCCGCTAGAATACGTATCCATACTGCACCGAGAATCTCTCCATTCAAGTCTGCAACCAAACAATAATCGTCTTTTTTCTGTCCAAAGTTGTCGATGTACACTCTAATTTCTGGCAGTTCTATAATATTTCTAGGTATTGGATTTGTTTCGTCTGGTTGATAAATCGCTTCGTAAAGCATATCTTCCAACTTACTTAATTCATCCCGCTTTATTTCCCTAATTACTACTTCTTTCATTTATGCCCTATGGTTATACTCATCTTTTAACAACGAATACATTGTCATATCGTATGCTGCTCGTTCCAAAACATCCATTGCCTAAGCGTCTCTTCTGCTGTCGGCGGGGTTGACGCTGCGATCGTCAGGGTTAACGTTGGTGGCGTTCGGGGGGAAGTTGCTCTTATTAGAGTGTGTTTTCATCGTTTGGCGGTTAAAATTGTTGTTGTCGTTGTTACCTGCAAAGGTAATGGATTGGAAGATATGGCGGTGCTTATTGACTTTTTTTCTATCCGGGGGCGACACGACGAGGAAACAGGTGGTCACGACGATGGTGGGAGAATAACCGGTCATGACGGAAGAGTAACCGGTCATGGCGGAAGAGCAACCGGTCATGGCGGCAGAGCAACCGGGGATGACGCGGCGGGAGAATAACCGGGGATGGCGGTAGCCGGGGGAGATTCGTTCACGTGGCCTGTCGGGTTAAGCGAGTGGAGGGGCGTGGCAGTCAAAAATCGTGACGCGGAAGTTAACTTTTGCTCGTTTCTTTTTTACATTCGCGAGGCTTGAAGGCGCGCCGGGAGAATGATTCGCGACGCCCGGCACGAAAAAAAAACAATACACGATGGAAACAACAATGCTTATTCTACTCGGGTTGCTGCTCGTCGCGGCAATCATCAACATCAGCCTGGCAAGGCGGGAAAAGGCCGGTCACGAGGAAGAGATCAAACGCTCGTTCGCCAAGATGGAACGCGACCTGTCCCGCGTGGACTCCCTCGTCCGCGAGGAGTTCGGCAGGAATAGGGAGGAAAGCCGGGGAAATTTCAAGGAAAACCGCGAAGAGCTTAGCCGCTCGTTCAAACTGCTGGGGGATAGCCTGACGAAGACAGTTGCCGACCTCTCCCACGCGCAGAAGAACCAGTTTGATACCTTCTCCCGCCAGCTGGACGGGTTGGTCAAGTCGTTCGACGAGAAGACGAGAAACCTGCAGGAGCAGTTCGAGAAGTCAGCGAAAGAAAACAGGACGGAACAGGGGCTTTCTCTCAAATCTTTCGAGGAGAACTTCACGCGAAACGTAAAGGAGTTTAACGAACTGCAAAGGCAGAAGTTCGACGACCTGTCCGGCAGGCAGGATCGCGCGAACAAGGAGACGGGGGCGCACCTGAAGGAGGTACGGGAGACGGTCGAGAACAAGCTGGCGAGAATCCAAGAAGACAATAACAAGAAGCTGGAAGAGATGCGCAAGACCGTCGACGAGAAATTGCAGGAGAGCGTGGAGAAGCGTTTCAACGAGTCGTTCCGGCTGATCAACGAGCGTCTTGAATCCGTGCACAAGGGTCTCGGGGAGATGCAGTCGCTTGCCGCCGGGGTCGGTGACCTCAAGAAAGTGCTGACGAACGTCAAGACGCGCGGGACGTTCGGGGAGGTACAGCTGGGTGCGATCCTGGAACAGGTGTTATCGCCGGAGCAATACATCAAGAACGATCACCCCGGGGACGATCGCAAGGTGGTGGAGTACTCCATCAAGCTACCGGGCAGGAGGGAGGACGACGAGCCGGTATTCCTGCCGGTGGACGCGAAGTTCCCGCTGGAGGTATACCAGCGGCTGGTGGACGCGTACGAGAACGAGGCGGGACAAGTGGAGTCGCTCGGCCGGCAACTCGAGAACGCGGTGAAGGTATGCGCGCGGGAAATCCGCGACAAGTACATCCGGCCGCCAAAGACGACAGATTTCGCGATCCTCTTTGTCCCGGTCGAGGGGCTTTACGCGGAGATCCTGCGGCGTCCGGGATTTTTCGAGACGTTGCAGCGGGAGTTCCGCGTGACGGTGGTCGGGCCGACGAACCTCGTGGCATTCCTGGGCAGCCTCCAGATGGGTTTCCGCACGCTGGCGATAGAGAAGCGTTCGAGCGAGGTATGGGAGATCCTCGGTGCGGTAAAGAGCGAGTTCGGAAAGTTCGGGGAGATTCTCGGAAAGACGAGGAAGAAGCTGCAGGAGGCGGCGAACGTGATCGGGGACGCGGGGACGCGCTCAAGGGTGATCGAGCGCAAGCTGAAATCGGTGCAGGAGTTGCCGCGCGAGCAGGCGATCTCGTTGCTCGGGGAGGCGATCGAGGAGGAGGGGGTGATCGAGGAGGGGTGAGCGGCGCGTTACCTGTCGCGAGGTACCTCGCCGAGTCGTTCGCGGAGGAACTTCAGGCTTCTGGAGAATTGTGTTTTAATGGTATTGACGGAGACGTTCATCTCGCTGGCCACTTCCTTGTATTTTCTCTTGTTCACGCAGATCGCGACGAACACCCGGTGTGCTTTTTCGGGTAACGCGTCGATAGCCTCGAGAAGGATGTCGACGCGCGAGTCGTTTTCTGCTTCCGGCTGGAAGAGGCTTTCCTCGTCATCTATGAGGACGTTAATGTTCACGGTATCGTTTCGTCGCGCCCTGGCGCGGTCGATGCACGCGTTTTTGACCATCTGGTAGAGATAGGCGCGGGTAGACGCGGAGGGTTTATTCCCGATAATTTCCCACCATTTCACGAAGGTATCTTGCACCACGTCCTCGGCGTCGTCCATGTCGCGTGTAAACCTTGCGGCGTACACGCACAATGTTTCGTAGTGCTTGTCAAAAACTTGTTTAAAGAAGGTGTCTTTTTCCATTGTCACGGCGGGTGCCCACTTTTATCTTCTTTCGCGAAGGTAGTTTTTTTACCGGGAATAGCCTTCCCGTTCGCTGGCGAAAGCGGCTTCGCGCTTGTCCCGCGCGTGCGGTTATCGTTTTCGTACTGCTTGACTTTTCCCTTTGTCTTTTTTCACTTCCCGCGGGGCGTGTTCGACGTCGTCCCGCGCCCTGCTCCTGGTGACGAGGTACACGCCGGCGAAGATCAGGAGGGTGGCGACGGGTTTATCCCACGTCAGGATGCCCTGCCCGGCGACGATGGCGGCGATGCCGGCGACGATGGGCTGGAGATAGTTATACATGCTGATAGTCGTGGGGCGGATGCGTCTTAGGGCGACGGGGATGAGGAGGTAGGCGAGGAACGTGGCGCCGGCCAGCACGTAGAGCAGCGCGAGGAGTGCTTCCGGAGCGCCGTCGGCGTTAGAGAACGCGGGGGCATCGATCACGTCGCGCGCGCCGAAGGGGAGGAGGGCGACGGTAGCGAAGAGGAACATCCATTTCATGAGCGTCACGGGGCCGAGGCGCCTGGCGATTGGCCGGGAGATGACCAGGTAGAGGCAGTAGGAGAGCACGCTGAGCAGGCAAAAGAGGTTTCCGGCGAGCGTGGCTTCACCCGCGTTCCCGTCGCCGGGGGCCGATTGCCAGATGACGAGCAACGCGCCGCAGGCGCCGGTAAAGACGCCGCAGGCTTTTTTCCAGCTGATCGGCTCCCGGAGCACCGCTGCCGCGACGAGCATGACGATGACCGGGTTAAGGGTGGCGATCAGTCCGGCATCGATCGGCGACGTTCGCTCGAGGCCAAAGATGAAGAACGTTTGGTTGATCACGATTCCCGTCAGGGCGCAGGCCAGGAGCAGGAGGAGGTCACGCCCGCCGACCCGTTCCTTTTTCACGAAGAGCGAGAGCACCCAGAAGGCGGCGGCGCCGAAGGCGACCCGCGCGACGGTGAGGCCGGCGGGGGAAATCCAGCCGGAGAGGAGGCTCTTGGAGATCGAGATATTCAGCCCGAAGAGGATGTTGGTGATAAAGATCGCCAGGTGCCCGTGCCATTTATCCCTTGTCACGCGCGGGGTTTATCGCTCGTTGTCGAGGATCAGCCGGGCGGCGCGGCGGTCGGCGTCGCGCGACGTCACGGTATCCCTGGCGCTCGCGGGCGCGGCGCTGCTCCTGGTGCCGGTAATCTTGTCGAGGGCGATGGCGACGAACGTCTCGCGCGGGTTGCCGAGCGCGGAGGTATCGGCGTAATACGCGTTGGCGCTGTACCCGTGCGTCGGGGAGATGCCGCCGGCGACGCTTTCCCCGTCCTTGTTGGTGTACTGCATGGTGATCAAGTACGCGCCCATGCTCTCGTCGTCGGGATAGGTGAAGATGCTCCCGCCGGCATTCTTGCCGGTGGTTTTATCGCCGATCGTGTAGACGTCCATGTAGGGGTCGAGGCCGGAGATAACGATTTCCGACGCCGAGGCAGTGTTACTGGAAGTCAGCACCCAGAGGCGCGACAATCCCAGTCGCGCGCCGGCGGGCGCGGTGGCGTCGAGGCGCTCGACGGCGCTGGCGGCGAACTGTTGGCGGTACTCGTCGTTCCAGATCTTGTGGATGAGCACGTCTTGCCGGTCGACGTTCGCGGCCGGGGCGAGGAGCGACGCGACGCGGCGGGCGGCGGAGAGGTACCCGCCGCCGTTATACCTGAGGTCGAGGATGAACTCGCTGACGCCCGCTTGCTTGAAGCGGGTGAAGGCGGCGTCGAGTTCGCGGAGGGATTCCTCGCCCTTGTAGACGAACGAGGTGTAGAACATGTAGCCGACCTTCTTCCCGTCGCGCTCGATGACAGCTTCTTTCGCGACGGGGGTGATCGCGTGCGTGCGCGGGGCGAGGGTGACGGTTGCCGTGGTGCCGTTTTTCTTCCGCGACTGGACGGTGACGGGTGTCCGGGTGTTGAAGAGCGCGTTGATGTTGCCGTCGGAAAGGGCGCTGCCGTCGATGCCCGTGATGAAGTCGCCCCGCTGGATGCCGGCGTCGTCGGCGGGCGATCCGGGGTAGACGTGGTTGATTTTGACCTCGACGCGGGCGAATGCTCCTACCTGGATGGTCCACACGGTGACGATCCACCCGAAGCCGGTGTCGCTGCCGTCGTCGACGCTGGCGAGTTCGCCCTCGAACGCCTCGCCGTCGAGGCGCGACCAGGGGTCGTCCGCGTGCCTCAGCGCGTCGAGGAACTCCTGGCTGCCGGTGTCGAGTGGCACGCCGACGGCTTTTGCCCGCGCGTCGTCGGCCCAGAAGTAAATATCGCACATCTCTTTTTCGAGGAAGGCGTTAAATTTTCCTTCCCGCGTGACGGCTTCCTTTCCGTTGCCGTTTCCGGTCGCGTCGCCGTTCGCCCCGTTGCCGGTGCAGCCGTGGAGGAGTAGGATTGCTATAAACGGTATCAGTCTCATGATGTCCTTGTTATTCTTTTAATCGCCGGCAATGGTACGAAGATTCCCCCGGATTTCAAAGGGGACGCGCCGGGAATGTCCACGGGCGTCCCGCGCCGTCGCCGCGCCGTCGCTGCCCTGGTTATTGGCGTCGCTGCCCCGGTTATTGCCGTCGCTGCCCTGGT
>JAIRKS010000039.1 GCA_031259905.1 Odoribacteraceae bacterium | reverse complement strand
TTATTGATTCAAATGCCCCGGATGTCTTGCTGACGGCTGTTTCAGGAGAAGACGTGCTGGATTTTTTGAATGACGATGAAGCTCCTCGCGATACTAAAAAGAGATTGCGAAAAATAATTGCAGGGATGAACAAGACCGAAATAGCAGAGATGAATCCCGTGCTGCAACTGTTATACATTAAGAAGAGCGGGAAATAACGTGCATCAAGACTTTCACGGGTAGCAATAATTGTGAATCGCGCAGCCGCGATGTCTTCCCGCGATGACGCGTCGCGAGATCGCGAAGCGTCACCGCACAAAAGAAAAACCCCGGTGGGGCGTGAAGCCTTGCCGGGGTCGTGTCGCGTGTCGCGAGGGGAGTGTTTCCCCGTTAAAGCCTGGGGCCGGCGGCGACCAGCGCCTTCCCGTGTTCGTTCCCGGTGAACTTGTCGAAATTCTTCACGAAGCGTCCGGCCAGGTCTCTCGCCTTGACCTCCCACGCCTCGACGCTCGCGTAGGTATCCCGCGGGTCGAGGATGCGCGGGTCCACTCCCGGCAGGGCGGTGGGCACGGAGAGGTTAAAATAAGGGATCACCGTTGCCGGCGCCTTGTCGATCGAACCGTCGAGGATCGCGTCGATAATCCCGCGCGTGTCCTTGATCGAGATTCGTTTCCCGGAGCCGTTCCAGCCGGTATTCACGAGGTAGGCGGTAGCGCCGGTGGCTTCCATCCGCTTCACGAGTTCCTGCCCGTACTTCGTCGGGTGCAGCGAGAGGAACGCCGCCCCGAAACAAGCCGAGAAGGTCGGCGTCGGCTCGGTGATCCCGCGTTCCGTCCCGGCCAGCTTGGCCGTGAATCCGCTCAGGAAATAGTACTGCGTCTGCTCCGGCGTCAACGTCGAGACGGGCGGCAGCACCCCGAAGGCGTCGGCCGTCAGGAAGATCACCTTCTTCGCGTGACCGGCCTTGGACACCGGCTTCACGATGTTCCGGATATGGTAGATCGGGTAAGAGACCCGCGTGTTCTCCGTCCGCGAGGCGTCGGCGAAATCGACGTTCCCCTTCTCGTCCACCGTCACGTTCTCCAGCAGCGCGTCCCGCTTGATCGCGTTCCAGATGTCGGGCTCGTTCTCCTTGCTCAGGTTGATGCACTTCGCGTAGCACCCTCCCTCGAAATTGAACACCCCGTCGTCATCCCAGCCGTGCTCGTCGTCGCCGATCAGCTGGCGCTTCGGGTCGGTGGAGAGGGTCGTCTTTCCCGTGCCGGACAGCCCGAAGAAGATCGCCGTGTCGCCGTCCTTCCCGACGTTCGCCGAGCAGTGCATGGAGGCGATGCCTTTCAGCGGCAGCCAGTAGTTCATGCACGAGAACATACCCTTCTTCATCTCGCCCCCGTACCACGTGCCCCCGATCAGCTGTATCTTCTCCGTCAGGTTAAACACCACGAAGTTCTCGGAATTCAATCCCCGCGCCTTCCAGCCGGGATCGGTGGCCTTCGAGCCGTTTAACACCACGAAATCGGGCTCCCCGAACCGCGCGAGCTCCTCGCTCGTCGGGCGGATAAACATGTTCGTCACGAAATGCGCCTGCCAGGCCACCTCGCACACGAACCGCACCTTCACGCGCGAGTTCTCGTTCGCCCCGCAGAAGGCGTCGACCACGTACAGTTTCTTCCCGGAGAGTTCCCGCGCGACGATCTCCTTCAGCGCGTCCCACGTCTCCGCTGACACCGGCTTGTTATCGTTCTTGTACGCGTCGGAGGTCCACCAGAGGGTATCCCTCGTCGTCTCGTCCATCACGAAATACTTGTCCTTGGGCGATCGTCCCGTGAACTCCCCGGTGAAGACGTTCACCGCCCCGAATTCGGTCAGGAAACCTTTCTCGTAGCCGGCGAGCGCGGGATTCATCTCTTCCTTGAAGAGTTGCTCGTATGAAGGATTGTAAACAATCTCCTTCACGTCCTTGATGCCATAAATGGCCAAATTCAAATCTGTCATAATCTATATAGTTTAATGTGTACTTCAACTTGTCGCAGGCGCGGTCATTGCCGCGAGGTATTGCTCGATCAACTCGAAGCGGGCGTCTTTCAGGAGCACCGTCTTCTCTTTATCCAGCAGGTAGAGGGTCGGGATCGCCCGCAGGTTATACAACTTCTTCCCGCGGAGCGCCAGCTCCTCGTCGTACCCGTTGATCCACTCCCCCGGTATGCTGGGGAGGTACGCCTTCCACTCGGCGAGATCCTCGTCGGGATAGATGGCCACCACCTTGATCCTTCCCTGGCGGGTCAACTCGTCGAGCACGGGCGACGCGCACATGTTATCCCGGAAGATCTTGCACGCCTGGCAGCCCGGGTTGTTGAAGAAGATCAACACGTACTCCGACTTCACGTCGTACAGCCGCGAGCGCTTCCCCGACGCGAGGGTAAACGAGAAGTCGGCGGCCCGGCTTCCCATCCTGTTTTTCCGCGCCATCTCGAGGCGATGCGCGGCGCGCATCCTATCCTCTTCCTCGAACGCGTCGGACGCGATGGTCAGCTCCAGGACGGTCATGTACAGGTCCTCGTTCATCGTGGGGGCGTTCGGGTCGTAAAGGAACTGCTCGAAGAGGTTCGCGAAGCGGTGCAGCACCAGCGTGTCCTTCCCCGCCTCCTTCCACGTCTTCCTGACGGAGGCCACGGCTTTCTCCTTGGGGACGGCTCCCAGCACCCCCGCGTAGGCCGCGAACGCGTCGATGAACCCCGGGCCGCGGATGAAGGTGGTATCCGAGAAGTCGAGATTGTTCCAGAAGCGCGCGACAATGTACTCGGCCTGTTGCCTCGGGTCGGTATACATCGCGGGGACGGAGACGAACGTGAACGCGGGACGTGCCGGGGCGGCGACCTCTTTCTTCGCCTTGTCCTTGCACGCTACCGCCGCGACCAACACGAGCATCATCCCTATCCATTTCCATGTATTCATGATTGCATTTTGATTTAGTGACCTCGCGAATATACGCTATTTTCCCTGATTCCGGTCGACGCCGCGACAAACACGCGGGGCGCGAGCGGGACGCGGAAAAAAAATAGTCAGAAAAAGGGGGAGGTAGCATCGTGATCGAGAAAAAGTCGCTACATTCGCCCCGTGAACCAGAAAATGACAATAACCGAGATAACAAAGAAAACGAAACATGAACTACAAACAAGATAATATCACCAGGATGGAGAAGTTTGAAACTTTAAGGATTTTTACGTGTGAAGGG
>JAIRKS010000213.1 GCA_031259905.1 Odoribacteraceae bacterium | reverse complement strand
GTCGAGCTGCCGGCGAAGGCGGGCGTTGAGGCGGTCGTGGTGCTCGATTTTGGCGGCGAGGTAGTCGCGGTAGGCGTCGGGGGGGATGCCCTTGATGGCCGGTAGGATGCCCTCGAGGCGGTAGCGGGCGGGGGCGTCGAGGGCGGCGACGCGGGCGACGTCGAAGAGGGCGGGGATTTCGTCGAGACGGGCGTCGCGGAAGCGGTCGATGACCTCGAGGAGGATGGGGGCGTCCTGCTTGCCGGCGGCGACGAGGGGAAGGTAGGCGAGGCGGTCGAGGGCCTCGCGGGGGGTGATGCCCGCGAGGGACTGGCCGAGGTACTTCCGGGCGAGGGCGAAGAGGGCGTTGTAGAGGGCATCGTCGACGCGCTCGCGGGAGAGGAAGCGGTCGGCGGCGGGCTTATCGCGGAGAAGCCGGTCGACGAGGGTGGTCTCGTTGGCGGCGGTGAGGGTGTACGAGAGGAACTCCCAGAAGGCGTTGGAGAAGCGTTCGTGGGGAGGGAGGTCGTCGTACAGGCGGGCGACCTCGGCGTGGTAATTCTCGTCGACGGATCGCCTGAGGGCCTGGAGGTAGGCGATGGCGCGGGGGAGGCTTTTCTGCTCGTTGTAACGGGCAAGGGTGGCGGCGGGACTTGTCGCGGGGTCAACGGAGAGCTTGACGGCTTCCATGAAGGAGGCCGCGTCGCGGACGCCCATGAAGCGGTTGATCTCGTTGCCGTCGGGGTCGAGGAAGAGGAAGGTGGGGTAGCCGCGGACGCGGTAGCGCTGCTTGATGGCTGGCCCTTCGCCGGCTTCCATGTCGATGCGGATGCTGACGAGGTGTTGGCGGAAATAGTCCCCGACTTCCGCGAGGGGGAAGATTTGCTGGTCGACGATCTTGCAGGGGCCGCACCAGGTGGTGTAACAGTCGACGAAGACGACGCGGGGAGCCGGGGGACGGGCGCCGCGGGCTTTTTTAAGGGCCTGGGCGAGACTGCCGGTCTCGAACGTGACGCCCTGTCCCGCGGCGACGAGCGGGAAGGCGAGAAGGGCGACGAAGAGGGAAAAGTTTGTTCTCATGATACAGTCATTAACGGTTTAACGGGAATAATCCCTGCCACGGAAAAAGAAATTGGAGTAGGAGGCGTTGGGGGCGAGGTATTTCACCTGCTTGACGCGTCCGGAGCCGGTGGCGGTGAAGACGGGATCTCCGGTGGGTATGCCGCCGATCATGTTGTACTCCTGGAGGGTATAGTGTCCGTTGGCATACGTGGCGATGGAGAAATAGTCGAAGGCGGGGGCGTCGGTGAAGTTGAAATGACGGTTGGCGACGTGCGTGATGGTGGCGCCGACGGGAAGCGCGGGCAGGTCGATGGGATGATCGACGTTGTTGGCGACATCGTGATAGTGCAACTTGTTGTCGTGCACGAAGTAGATGATGTTGGCCGTGACCTCGTTGGCGGCCTTGAGGGGCGCTTCGACCCAGGGGCCTGGAGAGGGGAGAGGTTGCACGCCGGTGATGGCGGGTGTCCCGCGCATGTAGGCGATGGTGACGGTGTAGAGGGAATACTCGCCGGTGACGTTGTCGCGGAAAAGGGCGCGGATGACGTCGGGGCCGTACTTCCCGATGAAAAGGCAGTCGTGATCAGGCCCCGGGACGGGGAAATCGTTGCTGGTAAGCTCGTATGCCATGCCGTTGGGATTGCTGTACGCGATGCGGTGGTGCGTCTCGTCCCAGTAAACGGCGCCCCAGAGATTGACGGAGAAAGCCCAGTAGTCGCTGCCCCCGGCGAGATCGGTCTCGGGAAAACTGTACTTGCCGATGGTGCTGCCGGCGGTGAGGATGCCGGCGTTGTGCTCGGCGTAGAGGCCGGCGCTGGAGAGATACTCGCAGAAATAGGCCGAGGTGTAGAACCTGTAAGGGACGTCGACCGGCTCCTCGAAGAAAAGGGAATGATGGTCGAAAGCCCTGTACATGTCGAAGGCGCGGTAAACGACCGCCTGCCCGCTGTACGTGATGACGCCGAGACAGTGATTCTTCACCTTCACCATAGTGTCCGGCTCGACGAGCGACTTGGAGTAGAGCATGCCGAGAGAACGCGGGGCGCCGGGCAAGGGAGCACCCTGCGTGGTCTGGAGGATGTCGGTGAGCAGCTGCCCGTCTTCGAGCAGAAGATCAAGCTCGGTATCCCCGCCGTCGGTCTCCTTGAGAATGTAGTGGCCGCGGTTGTATAGCGTGCCCACCTCGAGGACGGCCTTGGCGAAAGCGGAATAGCCGTTGACGCGGTTGATGACGCGACAGTAAAGATAGTAGACCCCCGGCGACTCGATGACGGGAAAGACAAGGTGGCGCTGGTGGTGGATGGTGTCGTACGTGAACTTGTCGCTGACGGTGTTGCCGCTGTTGGTGCCGCGGGCGATGACCCAGCGATAGTCGAGATCGGCCTCCGGATAGTCGGTGACGAGGGTGGGAGAGAGGCGGAGCGTGTCGACACCGGTGACGAGAATGTAGGACTCGTCGATGCCGCTGATCTCGATGCCGGAGACGGGGACGTAGGTGTAATTCCCCTTGTCCTCGTAACAGGAGGCAAGGAGAAAAAAGAAACTACATATAATAATAAGGTGCGCGTTTTTCATGTGGATGTTTTTTTAGGATTAAAAAGAGACGGGCGTCCCGTCGGCCTCCTTGAGCACGTCCAGGCCGAGGGCTTGCCGCTCGGCGTTGTGCTGTTGCAAGAGACGGGCGAGCACGCCGACAAGATAGTCGCAGTAGGCGTTGTCGTAATTCGCGTTGTAATAGGGAGAGTCGCGGACAATGCCGAGTGTCTCGGAGAAATACTCGTTGTCCCACCTCTCGCCGGTCTGCTCGATCATGAAACGATGCTTCACCGGGCCGTACGTGCCGAAGGGGAAGAGGTAAGTGCCCTCGTTCCAGTTGTCGGGCTTCTCGAGCTGGTCGGAGAAGACAATCTTCACGAAGTTCCTCTCCGGGTTGATGAGCGGGAAAACATCGGTAGACCTCACGCGGGCAAGAATGACGACCTGGGTGGTCTGGAGAGAAGGATCACGCTTGAGGATAAGCGGTAGCCTGGCTCTCGTCTGCCCGGGAGGAATAATGTACGCGTCCTGTACAGAGGGATCGTCGAAAGGGACGTAGTGCGTGCCCGGCACGGCGTCGTTCGCCCCGGAGGGGGCTTGCCCGATGGTGACGGGACGCGGGGCGGCGGAAGGTAGACCGATGGTCTCCACCTCGAGCCAGACGGTATCCCGGACGGCGTCCGGCGAGCCGTATATAAAGGAGTAACTCAGGAGGGTGTCTCCCGGAGTGGCGCGGAAGAAATTCAAGCCGGCGCCGGCACTGTAAACCTCAAGCTCTTTCTCGCAGGAGACAAGGGAAAAAAGGAGAAAGAGTACCGGTAGGTGGTGTATGTTTTTCATGTGTTCCTGGTATTAGATGTTGGGGTTAAATTCGGTTTCCGGGAGAGGAATGATGTAGTTCTCCCCGGTGACTTGGCCGCTCCTCCAGAGCATGGAGGTGGCGTTGCGGCGCTTGTAGGTGTAGAACATCTGCCCCTCGCCGATAAGCTCCCGGCGATACTCGTCGACGATCTTTCCCTGGATATCGTCGAGACTGGTAAAGTAGTCGCTGGTGACAAGCACGTTGTGCGCGAGCTGGTAGTCGGCCCACAGGCGGTTGGCCTCGGCCAGATCGGCGGTCGTCTCGATGACGATGAGGTACAACTCAGACAAGCGAAGAAGAGGAATGACTTGCTGCTTGGTGAGCTGGCGGACGGGCTGCTGGGAGTAGATGTCTAACTCGGTGAGGTACTTTTTGAGAGTGGGGTAGACGATGCCCATAGAATTACCCGAAGTCTTCTCCCACAGGTGAAGATAGCGGTTGTTCGAGGCGATGTTCTGCCCCTCGAAAAGCTCGACGAGCTGCTCCTGGGAGATGGCGCGGTGAAGATCGGTGACGGCGAACGACCCGGTGGCAAAGATAGACGTGGCGTAAGTGGCCAGGTCGTAGGCGTTGAGCATGAGCAGGCACTCGGAAGGACAGCCGAGGTAGCCGGCGGTGATGTCGCTGCTGCCGCTGAGGGAGATGAGCGGGTTACCGTCCGCCCCGGTGGCCTGTATGATGCTCCTGGCGACCTGGTACGCCTTCTCCTTCTCGCCGATGTAAAGGTGGAAACGCGCGCGGATACCTCGCGTCGCCCAGTAGTTGAAACGCCCCTGGCGGTAGTCCATGAAGTCGTCCTCGGCATCGCCGGCGTTGAGCTGGGCAAAAGTATAAGTGAAGAGCGGATCGTTGTCCTTCAGCAGGGCCTCGGCCCGCGCGAGATCGGCCTCGATCTTGGCGACGAATTGCTCGTGGGAATAGTAAGGCGGGAACTCGATGATGGAGACGCTCTCGGCGTATGGCAAGGCGACTTGCCGCGTGTTGTCCCCCGGCGCCCTTCCGAAGAGCCTCAGGACGTCGAAGTGACAAAAGGCGCGGATGGCGTAAGCCTCGCCGGCAATGACCGCACGGGTAGCCTCGTCGGGGAAAACCCCGGCACGCGCGTCCACGTGGTTGATGATCATGTTGACGTTGGCAATGACGTTGTACAGGCCGGAGTAGATGGTGGAGACAATGGCCTTGGCGTTGTCCCCGGTGTAATTGAAGTCGTGCAACTCCTTGGCGCCAGGCATGGCCGCCTCGCTCGGTTCTCTCCATAGGGCTGCTAATTCCTCGATGTCGCTCATGGTGAGTTTTTCACCGTATAGTTCCCGCTCTTTTAGCTTGATGTAGCATCCGTTGAGCATGTCGCGAAACCCGGCGTAAGACTCGAACATCTCCGCCGCGGCGAATTGCTCTTCCGGTCGGACGTCCAGCCAGTCACTGCAGGACGTGGCGACGATCATCCAGGTGTAAAGTACAAGTATCTTTTTCATATCGGTGTTGTTGAGTTAAAATATCAATGAAACGGAAGCGCCAGCCCGACGGGCAAAAGGATAACTCGTTCCCCGCTCGCGCTTGATGGTGGAGAAATAAAAGAGATCGGAAGCGTTCACGCTGAAGAGTAAGGAGGGCATGTTGTAGTTCCCCGGAAACCTCGCCCTGTCGATCCGGTATTGCAGCGTGACACTCTGCAACTCGAAGACGTTGTCGTCCATGACAAAACGAGAGGTCTCGCGCGTGACCGTGTTCGAGAAAGCCTTGAAGAAAGTGAGGTCTCCCGGCTTGTACCAACGCTCGCTTAGCACCCGCCTGTCGGCGTTCTTGGTCGCTAACGTGTTGATGGGAATCTCGACCCTGTTCTTCAGGGTATTGTTCACTTGCTGCCCGCCCCAGTGGTAACCAAAAGAGAGGTTTAACGAGAAACCCTTGTAGCGTACCATAGAGGTGAGATTGCCCCGGTATAGCGGGTCGCGTGCACCACAATACACCTTGGCCGAATGGTGAAACGTCTCCGTGATGTTCCCCTCGGCGTCCAGGAAAAGCTCCTTGCCCGTGCTCGGGTCAATGCCCAGCGAACGCACGGCCCAGATGGAATTCTGCGGGTATCCCTCGTAAAAAAGAGTGCTGACGTCAACGTCTTTCGCCTTGTAGATCTCGTTTTGTTCCTTGATGGCGTCGGAGAGCTTGGTGATTTTGTTCTCCGTGTAGGCCAGCTTCGCGCCAAACATCCAGGTAAACTCCCTCCGCGTATCGCGGATGATGTAGTAGTTCAGCGATGCCTCGAACCCCCAGTTCTTCACCGCACCGATGTTATCCGTGTAAGAGGCAAAGCCGGTGGAACGCGGCAGGTCGCGCAAGGATAACAGTCCGTCGGTCTTCTTCACGTAGTAATCGAAGACAACGTTAAGCCGGTTGTCCATTACTCCTGCCTCCACCCCCGCGTTAAACTGATCGGTGATCTGCCATTTGAGCCGTTCGTTGCCCAGCGCCATGAGGTAAGCGCCCCCGCGATTCTGGTACTTGTTCTTGGCGAAATAGGAGTAAGTCTGTAACGCCTGGTAAGCGGAGAATTGCTGCGAGCCGGTCTGCCCGTACGAGAGACGGAGACGAAGGAGATCGAGAAGACTTTTTCCCTCGAGAAAACGCTCTCGATGGAGATTCCAGCCCATGCCGGCGCTCCAGAAGGGAGCGAACTTGTCGTTGCTGCCGAATTGCGAGCTGCCATCCACGCGGTAGGAAAGGTCGGCGTAGTAACGATTGTCGTAGATGTAGTTCACGTTCCCCGTGAAACCCACGCGACGATAGGCACTCTCGCTCCCTGTCGGGATGCCGTCCTGTTCGTATTGCATGGCGCTGCCCAGAAAATCGCGTTTCTCGCTGGCAAATCCCTCCAGGATGAAGTAGTAACGGTAGCTGTTGCTGGCCTGGATGGAGTAGTCGAAGCCGGCGTACAGGTTGTGTCGCTCGTTGAAGGTCTTCGAGTAGCTCAACGTGAGGTTCGCGTCATAGCCGGTCGCCCGTCCCGAGCTGTAGTCGTAACGTCCCTTGCGGAAGTATCCCTCTTCGGTCTGGTACTGGGAGGATACCAGGAAACTGGAATGTTCAGGTGGCAGGTATTTGTCACTCTCTGTCGCCTTTTCCGATATACCGAACTGCCCTCGCAAACGCAGTTCCGGACGGATGAGCCATTCAATGGAGAATTGATTGATGATCTCCGTGTAACGCGAATCGTCGCGGGTGTTTAGCGTGGCGTCGTAAAGCGGGTTCTCCACGCGAAGGCCCGTGATGATGCCGGAAACCAGCTTGCCATCCTCGTAAGGCTTGTAGTACGGGGGCATGTCAACGTACGTGCTGAATATCCCGTAGGGACTCTCGACGGCTTTGTTATGGCCGATGGTGAGATGATTCCTGAATATGACGTTCTTGTAGGTGTAGGAGAGGGTTATCGCCCCGTTGAAGTTGTCGCGTGTCGATTTCTTCATGGCGCCCGCCGTCTGGTTGTAACCCAGCGAGGCGCCCCAGCGGAATTCGTTGCTGCCACCTTCCAGTCGCAGGTTGTAACGCTGGCCGATACCCGTCTGCACGGGATAGTGCAACCAGTCGGTATTGACGCCTTCCAGCACGTCTTTTAATCGCGCGTAATAGTTCTTCTCCGCGGTGTCAAGGGCGGGAATGATCCAGTTGTACAATCCTACCTCCTTTTGCAATGCCAGCAGTTCGGCGGCGTTGAGCAAGTCATAACTGCTCAGATCGGGGAATTCAAAGTTTAATCCCACCTGGGCGTTGACCTTTAGCTTGCCCGCCCGCGGCGCCTTGGTGATGATGACGATCACCCCGTTGGCGCCCCTCGACCCGTAAATGGCTGTCGCCGCCGCATCCTTGAGGATATTGATGGACGCGATCTCTTCGTCATTGTAGTCAACGAGCTTGGTGAGCGAGATCTCGAAGCCGTCCATGATGATTAATGGTGTGTTCACGTTGGTCTTCAGCCCTTCGTTGTACTCCTCGACACTCATCGGCAACGAGGAGTTTCCGCGCAGGTTGATTTGTGGCAGGACGTTTGGGTTACTCCCCAACTCGTTGTCCACGGTGATGTTGATGGAAGGATCAATGTTTTTTAGGGTCTGGACAAGGTTTTGCCCCTTGTAGACTTGCAGTTCCCCGGCCGTGACGGTCGAAACGGCGCCCGTGTAGCTTTCGCGTGCCTTGGTGAATATTCCCGTTACAACCACGGCCCCGCTTAGTTCTACAATGTTCTCTTTCATCACCACCACGAGCAATTCGCCGGGAGGAAGATGCTCCGTGTTTACGCGCCGGGATTCCATGCCGATGAAAGAGAATACCAGGACGCTCGTGCCGGCAGGGAGCGTGATGGTAAATTGCCCGTCCTGTCCGGTGGAGACCCCGGTGGTTGTCCCTTCAATCCACACGTTTACGCCGGGCAGGGACTGTCCGTGTTCGTCCTTGACCACGCCATTGATCTGCCTGTCGGTCTGTTTCCTTTGCGGAACGGGGGAGATGATGATAGCTCCCTGCTCTACTTTATAAGTAAGCTCTTCGCCCAGGAGGTAGCGTAGCACTTCATCGAGACTCATCTTGTGGCCGGGTAGCTGCA
>JAIRKS010000166.1 GCA_031259905.1 Odoribacteraceae bacterium | reverse complement strand
CTGCCCGTGCTACGGGCTGGAGGGGGTGCAGGGGGAAAACATTTTCCCCCTGCCTGGTTAGAGATGACGGAGGAGATGACGGAGGAGGGAGGAGAGGTGGAGGGAGGCTTGGCGGGACTGTTCGAGCACCACCTCGTGGGAGACGGGGTGAGGGGAAGAAGAAAGAGAAGAGGGAAGGGGAGAGGGGAGGGGAGGTGCGCTATTCGCGATCACGGAAACGCCGAAACACTCCATGCCGGCGTGTCGGGCGACAATCACCTCCGGAACAGTAGACATCCCCACGGCATCGGCACCGGCGGCGTGCAACCACCGGCACTCGGCAGGCGTCTCGAACGAGGGACCCTGCAACCCCGCGTACACCCCGCGGTGCAGGCGAATTCCCAGGCGCTCGGCGGCGGCGACGGCCAAAGAGATAAGGCGAGGAGAATACGCGAACTCCATCGACGGGAACCGCGGGCCCAGCGCGTCGTGATTCTCGCCGCGGAGCGGGTGATCGGGGAACATGTTGACGTGATCCTCGATCACCATCAGGTCGCCGGCGCGGAAAAGCGGGTTGACGCCCCCGGCGGCGTTCGTGACCAGCAGCGTGCGCGCTCCCAGCGCGTGGGCGACGCGCACGGGGAACGTGACCTCCTGCATGGAATAGCCCTCGTAGAAGTGGAAACGTCCCTGCATCACGAGGACACTCTTCCCCTCGATCTCGCCGGCGACGAGCCGTCCGGCGTGCCCCGCCACGGTGGAGACGGGGAAGCGGGGGATCGCGGCGTACGGGATCTCGCGGCGCCCGGCGATGTCGTCGGCGAACGCGCCGAGACCGCTGCCGAGGATGATGGCCACGCGGGGAGGTTCGCCGCCGAGCAGCGGGGCGAGGAAGGCGGTGGATTCATTGATCTTGTCGAGCATGGGTAGTGATATTGTCCAGCAGTTGATCTGCCGGGGTGATAAATCGAGGTTCAACGGGGATGTAGAAGATGCTCCCCGCGATCTCCGGCGGGAGAGGGACGGCGGCGAGCCGCGTGGCGTCCTTCTCGGTAGTGAAGATACAGGCGGGCGGCGGCAGGCGGCGGTACGCCTCGACGATCCGTCGGACGTCCCGCGCGGAGAAGAAGTGATGATCGGGGAACGCCAGCGGGACGACGTGCCGGGAGAGCGTCTCCAGGTGGCGGCGGTAAGCGTCGGGTCGCGCGATACCGGTCAGGCACAACACCGGGGTGTCGGGCGAGAGGGGACAGGGAGAGATCCCGTCGAGCGGCACGATCTCCCCGTGCTGCATCGTGGAGAACAGCACCTGCTGCCCCGTCGACGGGTCGAGCTGCTCGACGATCGCCTGTCGTTCCCCCGGCGAGATGTCCGGCGGGCACTTGGTGACGATGATCCAGCGCGCCCTCTGCAGCGCGGAGACCGGCTCGCGCAACCTCCCGCGCGGGAGGAGATGATCGGCACGCGGCGGGCGGTGGTAATCCACGAGGACGATGCTGACGTCCGGCGTCACGGCCCGGTGCTGGAAACCGTCGTCCATGATGACGATCCCCGGGCGCGGGTCGAGGCGCAGGAGCCGCTCGATCCCTCGCGCGCGGTGCTCGTCGACGGCGACGGTGATGCCGGGAAACTTGTTCTTGACCTGCGCGGGTTCATCGCCCACGCGCCGCGGGTCGTCGTGCTCGTTGACGAGGAGGAAGCCGCGGGTTCTCCTCCCGTAGCCGCGGCTGATGCAGGCGACGCGGTGCTCCCCCGCGAGCGCGGCGACGAGCGCCTCGACGTGCGGCGTCTTGCCGGTGCCCCCGACGGTGATGTTCCCCACGCAGACGACGGGGACATCGAAGCGGCGCGACGGGAGGACGCGCCAGTCGAACAACTTGTTCCTGGCGGCGACGGCGACGCGGTAGAGCGCGGCGGGGAGGGAGAGCAGGCGTGTCACGGGATCAGCTCGACGGGAAGTCGCGCGAGGATGCCGCGCGTGTTCAGCAGGCGCTTGTGCAACTCGTAGACGGGGTACAGTTCCCCCAGCTCGGTCTTCATGACGCGCTGCTTGACCGTCACGGAGAACTCGCCGAGGAGCGCGTGCAACAGGTCCGGCGCCTCGGGCAGTTCCTTGATCTTGTACTCCTCCAGCCCGGCCTTCTCGGCGGCCAGGTCGATGGCCTGCTCCAGGCCGCCGAGGAGGTCGACGAGACCGATGGCGAGCGCGTCCTCGCCGGTCCAGACGCGTCCCTGGCCGATCTCGTGGACGGCCTCGCGGGTCATGTCGCGTCCCTGGCTGACGCGGTCGAGGAACGTGTCGTAGGTGCGGTTGACGTGCGCCTGCATCACCTGCCGCTCGTACGGGGTGAGGCCGCGCGCGGCGACGGGGACGGGCAACGGGTAGCTGCCGCCGAAGTCGGCGCGGGCGTTGGTCTTCACGACCTCGGGGTGTATGCCGATGGTCTCCTCGATGAGCTTCTGCCCGGAGAAGAAGAGGCCGAAGACGCCGATAGAGCCGGTGATGGTGGTGGGCGAGGCGACGATGGTGTCGGCGGCGCAGGCGATGTAGTATCCCCCGGAGGCGGCGACGTTCCCCATCGAGGCGATCACGGGCTTGACGCGGGCGGCCAGTTCGACCTCCCTCCAGATGAGATCCGAGGTGGCGGCGCTCCCGCCCGGCGAGTTGACGCGGAGGACGATGGCCTTGACGGTGGTGTCCTCGCGTGCCTCGCGGATGATGCCCGCCATCTCCGGCCCGATGGAGAACGTGCCTTGCTTCATGCCGATCTCGCCGAGGGCGTATATGACGGCGATCTTGCCGGTGGCGGCGGGTGGCGGCACGACTTTATCGTAGTCCTCGATGGCGACGAGGTGCAGCTTATCCCCCCCGGCGGCGCTCGTGAGCTTCGCGATCATCTCGTCTGCCCAGAGCACCCCGTCGAGTAGCCCCTCGCGCGCGAAATCCTCCGCGGGACAGATGCTGAACTCGTCCGCCAGGCGGTTGACGCGTTCGGCGGGGATGTTCCTCCCGTCGGCGATGCCCTTGACGAGGTTCTTCCAGCGGGAGCCGAGGTACGTGGAGAGCTGCTCGCGGTTGGCGTCGCTCATCTTGTTGTCGAGGAAGGGTTCGACGGCGGACTTGAATTTCCCGACGCGCACGACCTCCGGGCTGATGCCGAGCTTCTGCAGCATGTCCTTGTAGTAAACGACGGTGGCGCTCATGCCGGTAAGCATCAGCGGCGTCCCCGGGCCGGCGAAGAGGCTGTCGGCGACGGTCGACAGGTAGTAGCCCTCCTGCGAGTAGCCGAGGGAGGAGTACGCGTAGATGAACTTCCCACTCTTCTTGAACTCGACGAGCGCCGCGCGTATCTCCTCGATGGTGGAGAGGCCCGCGTCGATGTCCCGCGGGTTCAGGTATATGCCGGCGATCCTGTCGTCGGTGGCGGCCTTGTCGATCTTCTCCAGCAGGCGGTTCAGGCCCGTTGACGATTGCCGCGAGAGGGAGAGCAGGTCGAACGTCTCGAGCGGGTTACCGGGCGGACGATCGGTGACGGGCGCGGGGAACGATAGCTCCAGGACGGTGTGGTCCTTGATCTCGACGTCCGCCTTCTTGAATGACATGGCGCCGAAGCCGGCAATAATGCCGAAGAAAAGGATGGTGAA